>NZ_JBEOMB010000020.1:0-116694 GCF_046000175.1 Rhodoplanes sp. SY1 | reverse complement strand
CTTCTCGGATCGGCTCTGATTGACCCGGTTCGTTTGAAGATGATCGAAGAAATCAATCGAGATGAAGCGAGCGGGCGCCTTTACATAAGCTCGTATTTAACACAACAAGGCCAAGGACAGTGGGCCGATGTTCTTCGCGAAGCAGCACGTTTTGGTACAGACGATAGTCTCGCACAGACGATAATTGCGAACGGGATGCTCAACAAGCAAGCACAACGGAAGAAGCCGAAAGGTGGATATACATGGGTCGACATCCCGCATAATGCGAGTCAAGTATTAGCGGAGGCAGAATATAACAATTTCTTCTGTAGGGGCCTCTCGTCGTACGCAATCGATCAGGGCATTCAGCGGCTGCAAGTATACAGGGCTCGATATTCGAAAAATCCCAGGCAAGAATCAGAGCAGAAAATCGGCCTTCTCGTTGAGCCCACTACTATTCTGACTGATCTACGTGTGAGCCAAGGCGTTGAGTCTGCCCTCGGGATACCGCCCGGTCCAGGCAGCGGGATCAGTCTACGAATTCCCAAATAACAGGTGGCTTCCTGCATCCACCGCATAATCGAATTTGTAATCGTCCTGTTCGAGCACCACGAGAACGGGGTTTCCGATGACCCGAACCCCCAAGTCGCGCCCAAGACTTGATAATCGCCGGGCGAACTCGTCAGCTTTTTCTGCCTCTGGATATGGCTCGTCGTCCGGAGCGACCTTCATCACAAACCCCGCTTTTCAGAAAAACGCCGCCCACGTGGATAAGTTCAGCCCTCGATTTGGAGGCGGCGGCGGGGCCGCTCGCGACTGACCTGCGCCTAGTCGCTGCTTTTGTCTCTTGCAACCATCCCGAGAGCGGCGTCAACTTCTTCTCAGACTCGTCGCAACCGAACGACCGCGCTGCATCTGCGAAACTCTGATGCTGCTGATCTCCGCCCTGAACTGACCGCCATGGCACGCGTCCCTGCATCCGCTAGTGAGTTGAGCGAAGTCTATATCGATGAAACAAGCCAGAATAGGCACGAATACATCGTTATCGGCGGGCTCATAATTCACAATCTTTCTATGCTGGGCGCCGCGAAGTTTACTTCCGCAATACGAAGCCCTGAACTGAACAGTGTGGGTGAAATGAAATGGGGCAAAGTATCGAAAGCAAAACTGCCTGCTTATATACGTTTAGTGGACGGTTTTTTCGCGAATCCTCCGCCCTGTGAGCCGTTCGATATTCACACGATTGTCATAGACACAAAGAAATTGAAAGACAAACAGTTCAATGATGGGTCCCGAGAGATCGGATTTAACAAGGAGATATACCAACTCTGCCAAAAATTTCGGAGACTGTACAGAGGTAGGCTATTCCACATCTATCCAGATGAAAGGCGGACGCCGAATTCATTAGAAGAATTGCGATTGATACTCAATCGAGGGGCCCGCAAGAACGGCGACCCCAGAGAGTGGCCATTTCGTAGAGTGCAATTTCGCGACTCGAAAGTATGTCGCGAAATACAAGTTGTTGATATTTTTATTGGTGCTCTGGCATACAAGTTAAACCGCCACAACGAGTCTTCAGATGCTTCATCGGCGAAAATATATCTATCAGATTACATCATGAGATCTGCCGGGATCAAAGACGTGTTCGCCGATACCGCCCAAAGCGGACGATTTACAATTTGGCACCGGAGGCTGAAATAGGGGCGTCCCGTAGCCCTAGGCCCATAAGGACCACCGTCTAGGACGGGTCCTCGCCCTAGGGCGAGGGTTCAGGCTACGGGAGTGGCGAGAAATCTAGTGATTCCCGACGCGAATTGGAATGACACAAGTCAACTATATTTTGTGTTTTCCCCTTCGCTTTAGTTCAAGCGGTGGTGTCTTGTGGCCCCTCCCCGCAGACGGAGCCGGTCGCAAGGTCCAACCCGATGGCGTTCGACTCGCGAGCGGGACGGCACCCCGCGACCAAACGCGGTATTTCAGCTTCATTTCGGAGGAGAGTGGTCCTTAGGGGTGGGGACAGGAACGTCACCTCCGAGCCGCCAAGGCCCGGCCGCCGGTCGCGGGCGGATCGAACACCACTGCCACCCGCCGGCTCCCGCACCTCGGGCACCGGAGCCGCTCGGCGAGGCGGGCGATGGGGAAGGCCCGACCGCGGGTGCAGACGAGCGTCTGCATGTCCAGCTCGGCACCGAAGCGGCACTCCCGCACGGACTTCATGGCCTCCCGCGTCCCCCATGCGCACCGCATGTGGACCCGCCAGCTCGCGTCCAGGGCCTCGCCCAAGGTCTCGATCATGTGAACAAAGTGAGAACTTTTCCGTGGCCGTCAATCCGCAAGGGCGCTACGGTGCTCTCGTCCGGCCCCGACCAGCCGCCCGCGGCCCCGCTCGTTCGGCGACGTCCCGGCCGCGGCTTCATGTCGGTGAGGTTGGCCATGATCTACTATGTGGCGTTGCCCTTCGTGCGGCTCGACGAGGGCCTTGCTCCCGGCGAGGCGGTCGAGTGCCCCCATGCCGCCGTGGCGATCCGGCGGGCGGCTGCGCTGGCGTCCGCGCCCACCAACGCGGGAGCCGTCGCCTTCTCACGGTCCGGTGACCCCAACACCGGGGACTTCGACGAGGCGGTCGTCTTGCGGGCCTTCGGCGAGGTCCCGGACGACATCGGGGCGCAGCAGCACGACGTTGACCGAGAGGGCTCGACCGGCTTCCCCTGAGCTGATGTGCAATCTCTACTCGATCACCAAGGGGCAGGCGGCGATCCGGGCGCTCTTCCGCGTCGCGCGGGACACCACCGGCAACCTGCCGCCCATGCCCGGCGTCTTTCCCGACTACACGGCGCCGATCGTCCGCGTCGGCCCTGACGGCCGGGAGCTGGCATTGGCGCGGTGGGGCATGCCGTCCCCGGTGTTCGCGCTGAAGGGCCGGACCACCGATCCCGGCGTGACGAACGTGCGGAACGTGAAGTCCCCGCATTGGCGCCGCTGGCTCGGGGAGGGGTGCCGGTGCGTCGTCCCGTTCACGTCGTTCTCGGAGTACGAGACCACGGCCGAGGGGAAGAAGGTCCCGGTCTGGTTCGCGCTCGACGAGAGCCGGCCGCTCGCCGCGTTCGCCGGCATCTGGACGAGCTGGACGTCCGTGCGGAAGGCGAAGGAGGGCGAGGTCACCTGCGACGTGTTCGCCTTCCTGACCACCGACGCGAACGCCACGGTGGCGCCGATCCACCCGAAGGCGATGCCGGTCATTCTGCGGACCGACGACGAGGTCGAGACGTGGCTCCGTGCGCCGGCGGCCGAGGCGCTCGCCCTGCAGAGGCCGTTGCCCGACGACGCGCTCCGGATCGTCGCCCGCGGGGAGCGGAAGGACGAGGCGCCGGGCCTCTGATCGGGGCTGCGGCTCGTTGCGCCAACAGCTACTCCGGGGCAGGCGGCGGAACGACCTCGGCCCCAACGGCCTGATCGGGCGCCGATGTCGTCCGGACGAGCGCCGGAACGTGAACGGGAATACCCTCGGACTTTGCGACGGTATTCGCGGCAAGCGGGTCGTGCTCGCCGCCGAGCTGAACTGGGTGACTTCGACTTCACGGCCCTGGTCGGGGGCGAGGAGATCATCCGCAAGGTGCTGGTGGTGGACCTCGACGGGGCGCCCTGGTTCATCGCTCAGGACGTCTGCAGGGCTCTCGGCTACAAGACGGACGGGCAATCCAACGTCGCCGCGATCCTGCGGAGCGTCGACGAGACCGAGAAGCGGATCATCCACCGGGATACGGTGAATTGTTTTCACCTAAAGACCAGCGGGAACCCGAACCGCTACGTGGTGTCGGAGAAGGGGCTCTACCACTTGAGCTTCAAGGCTCAGCGGATCAGGCCCGAGGTCGTGGCCTTCCAGGACTGGGTGAGTGGTGTGGTCCTGCCGGCGATCCGCAAGGACCACGGCTACATCGCCGGGGAAGAGAAGGTCGCCGCGGGCGAGCTGTCCGAGGACAAGCTGCTCCTGAAGGCCTTCGACTCCTCAAGCGGATGTGCGAGCGGCTGACCGCCGAGCGGGGCTTGCTCGCCGCCGAGCTGAACCGGGTTACCTTCGACTTCACGGCCCTGATCAACGGGCTGGAGACCACCCACAAGGTCCGCGTGGTGACCCTCGACGGGGCACCCTGGTTCGTGGCGAAAGACGTGTGCCGAGCGCTCTGCGTGTCTATGGGCGCCGGCTCGACGGTACACCTGAAACCTCAATCCGATTGAGGTTCGCCGGATGCGGGTCGGCGGACCATCCGGGCCGACCAGTTTGACCCGCAGAATTTCTGCGGGGCAAAGGGGCGGGGAGGGATGCGCGGCTCCACGCCGATCAACGTGCTCGCCGAGGCCGGCCTCTACCGGCTCCTCTCACTGAGCCGGAAGCCGATCGCCGAGCCCTTCAAGGACTGGCTCTACCGCGAGGTGCTGCCGGCGATCCGCAAGACGGGCGGCTACGTCCTGGCCGGCGCCGACCCGGCGACCGTGGAGGTGGGCGCGACCGAGATGATGCCGCTGCCGGCGACCTTCACGGAGGCGCTCCGGCAGCACGCCGCGACCCTCATCCGGCTCGCCGAGGAGCGGGGAGCGTTGCGAAGACGCGACTGGGAGGCCCACGCCCGGACCCAGGCGGAGAAGCAGGCGGCCGAAATCGGGTGAGTAATAGCCTAGACCGCGACGCTCAACCGATCCGGGAGAGATCTGCTTCCACGACCCGGATCTAATCGGGTTGCGTAATAGCCTACGTGCGGCCGCCTCGCCCCGGCCGAAGCCGCACCGCCCAGAAGGGTGAGCAACAGTAGCGCAGAACGCTCAACCTTCGGCCGCATACTCTCGTCCTGCAGCCTCGAATAGCGCTCGGGACCTCTGCGCCCACTTCCCCTGCTCCCCCTGACGACGGTCATGGCTCTCGGCGGTCCTGCCGATTGCTGCCGGCGACCCGTGGCCGCTCGTCAGGCGGAGCACAACCCAATCGGCATATGAACAACAAGCACACTCCTTCGACCTCTTTGGGTCGGGCGCCCGTCCTCGCCCGCATCTCCTCCGCCGTCACGACGCTGCTCGTGATCGACCTTGTCCTTATCTATCTGCCGGCCACCGTCGCGGCTTTCGGGGGTGGCGCGTGAGCGTCGCGGTTCAGCCCGCGCTGACGGCCGGCACCGCGATCTGCTCGCCGCTCGCGCCGGGCGTGCTTCTCCCGCCGTCGCTCGGGTCTGCCGCCGACCACCTGCACTGCGACGAGCTGACTGTGCCGGCCGTGCGCCGCGCCAATCAGTTGCTCACCGGGTTCGGCTCGACCGTCTCCGCCCAACACGAGGAAGCGCTGGCGCGGATGACTGGCGACTTCACGATGCTCGCCACCGGCGAACTGACCGGCCGCCACGCCTATGCTCTTCCGTGCGGATGCGGGAAGACGATCGCGGTCCGGGCGTGGTGCGGGACGTTGGTTCGCGCCGGTCTCCCGTACAGCGTGATGATCACGGCGAGCCGGATCGAGGAGCTGGACGACATCTACAAGCAGCTCATCGCCGAAGGCATCCCGTCCGCGATGATCGGCATCATCCACAGCGAGCCGGCCGGTCATCGGTTCACCGCGCCGACCACCGACAACGACGAGCGGCAAATCCTGATCGTCACCCACATGCGCCTGAAGGGGGCCGGGGGGCTCGACCAGGACGCGCTGACGTACCGGGGCAGACCCCGTGACGTCGTGCTGTGGGACGAAGCGTGCATCGTCTCATCGTCGCGCAGCGTCGGGCACCGCGGGCTCGTCGGGGCGATCGGCTGGATCGAGAACGTCGCCGAAGAGGACGAGCGGCTCGTGGTGCTGTCGCGGTGGCTGCAGCGATGCCGGGCGGCGATCGACCGGGAGAAGAAAGCCCAACGTGCCGATCCCCGGCGCAAGCCGGAGCCTCTCCGACTGCCGGCCCTCACCGAAGGGCAGGCGGCGGGGTTCCTCGCAATGCTGCAGACGGAGGACCTACTCGAGCCGGTGAGGGTGCTCATCCAGATGCACACCGAGCAGCTCCGGCTTCTCGGCAGTGGTCAAGGTGGGGGCGGGGTCCTGACCTACACGATCACGGTCCCGCCCTCGCTCAGCAACGTCGCGATCCTCGACGCCTCGGCGCACATCCGTGAGCTGGTGAAGGAGGACCCGACCATCCACCTCGACGAGTGGTTTCGGCACCGCACCATCAAACAGTACTCGCGTGTCGCCATCCGCCACCTCGGGCGGAGCGGTGGCCGCGACGCGATGACGAAGGAGTTCAGCAAGCGGCGTGAGGACCGTACCCTCTCCAAGGAGATCGCGGCGCAGATCAGGCCCCTTCCGGCGGGCGAGGCCGTGCTGATCTTCACGCACAAGAAGCGCGGGAAGTTCGACATGGCCGAAGTCCTCCGGGGCGACCTCCGGGCGTTCGGTATCGACGTCGACGCCATGGTCCCGAACCCGAACGGCCCTGGTCTCGTGCCGCGGTTCAACTGGCTCACCCACGGCCGGGAGACGGCGAGCAACCACTACAAGCACTGCTCGCACGTCTTCTTCGTCGGGACCGTGCATCTCTCCGACGTCGTGGCGGCCGGCAAGCTCGTCGGCCAGCGCGACGACCTCCTCAGCCACGTCACCCGTGAGCAGATCAAGGAGGTCCAGCGGTCGGAGATCGCCAACGGCCTGTACCAGGGATTGCACCGTGCAGCATGTCGCGACACGGTCGACGGCCAGGCCAAGGCCACCACGGTCTACGTGATCCTCCACGACCGGAAGGCGATCGACCTCGTCGCCTCGCTGATGCCGGGGTGCCGGGTCGAGCGGTGGGAGACGGAGGCCGAGGCGGAGGAGACGAAGACGGACATGGCCGTCCGGAAGATCGTCGGCTTTCTCCGTGGTCTTCGCGACGGCGTGGACCGGGTCTCGGTCAAGATCGCGAAAGCTGCTCTGGGGAGCGACGTGACCGAGAAGGTGTGGCGTCGTGCCCGAGACCGAGCCTGCACCGAGGCCGGGTGGGAGGCCTCGGGTCGTTCGCTCGTCCGGCGATAACCGACCTCGGCCTATTTACTCAAATAGACGTGGGGCCGTTATCCGCGCCCCAGCTCTGTTCCGGCCTCAGCCGGCACTGCGCCCGGACATCCTGCTCCGGGCATCTCACCACCACCTCCACCACCAATCATCACCAGCAGGGTGTCGGACCGTGAGGCCCGGCCGGGGCGGCGTTTGCCGTTCGATCGGTCGGTCCTCCCGCGTTCCGCACCCTCAACTCAGGAAGCATGAGACACATGTTCGATAACTCGTCTGCCATCACCTCGACCGCCGCCATCGCCTACACCGCAGGCCACAGCCTCGGCGTTCATGACCGCGGCGGGTGGGCCGTGATCGTCACCACCCCGACGACCAAGCCGCGGGCTCTGCTCGGTCGGGAGAGGTTCACGACGGAGGCTCGCCAACAATTGACCGCGACGATCGAAGCCCTTCGGTTCTTCAAGCGGGGTGGCCCGGACATCCTGGTCGTCAGCCCCTACGTCGCCCGCGGCATCACCGCGTGGGAGACGGAGGCCGAGAGCCGGCGGTTCCGAGATCGCCGTGGGGATCTGATCTCCAACGTCGACCTGTGGCGGCCCCTGTTCGCCGAGATCGAAGCCCACCCCTACGGAGAACTCAACTGGGGCGCCACGAACCTCGACCCGCTGTTCCTCGAAGGCGTCGCGAGGATGGCGCGGGATCAGGCGCTCAAGACCGACTACTTGGTCCAGTAGGCCACCGTCGTCACGAATGCAGCCCGTCCGGTCCCCTGCCGGGCGGGTTGCACTCCCCCTCGCATGACCACCACCACAAGGAACCAGACCATCACCACCACCATCGCCTACTCGGACGGCTCCTGCCTCGGCAATCCCGGTCCCGGCGGCTGGGCCGTCATCATCACCTCGCCTGACGGGTCGACCCGAACCCTCTCGGGCGGCGAGCCGAACACCACGAACAACAAGATGGAGCTGATGGCCGCCATCATGGCGCTGGAGGCCCTCGCGGACGACGCTCCGGCCGTGCTGTTCCTCGACAGCGAGTATGTCGTGAAGGGCGTCCGGGAGTGGAGGCGCCAGTGGGAGCGGCGCGGCTGGCGCAATGCCGCCGGGAAGCCGGTCGCCAACGCCGACCTGTGGCGTCGGCTCTTCGCCCTCGCCGATGCCCGGCCGTTGGTCGAGCTGCGCTGGCTCCGGGGCCACGCCGGGCACGAGGGGAACGAGGCCGTCGACCGGCTCGCCCGTGCCGAGGCCGAGAAGGTCCGACTGGCCGCGGCATAGACCACGGTCGCCACCACCTGCAGCCCGTCCGGTCCCGTGCCGGGCGGGTTGCGCCCCGGTCGGCCCCCCGAGGGCCGGGATGGTTCGGCGGAAAAATCCGAGGCGCCCCCTCGATCCGCGCCGACGCGGTCATTCCCCCCCGGCCGGGGCGGTCGCTGACCTGGGCAGGGGCGGGGGCGGACAGGTCAGATCAGGCGGTCGCCGCTGCCGCCGGCGGCTCGCTTCCGGGCTTCCGCCACTCGCTCTGCGCAGACCTCATGCCAAATGGCGTAGGTCTCCCTGACCATGTCTTCGAGCTGATCATAAGAAAAGAGCTCAACGCCATCGTCGGTGTAGAGAATTGGCTTTCTCGGGCCTGTGTCAGGAGTAGTAAACTGTAGTATTCCGAGGGTTACATGCGCAAAATCAGGGTTTGCCACACGAATTCGCTCGTACATCATTGAAAAAACGAATCGACGTGCTGCCTTCGTTAACTTGGTTTGCTGTCGCCGCGGGTCAATGAACGGAACAAGCGGCCTTGAATTAAGAGCTAGGACGAGGGAGTGCCAAAAAACTACCTTCTCACCGATGCCGAGCGCCATCGGGAAGAACTCATGTTTCCTTCCAGAAATCTTCTGTTCCACCGTGTAGTTGTACAGTGCTTCTGCCACCCTCAAGTTGGCAATTTCTTCGTCGTCGCTCCGAGAGCACGAACGGATCACGTCAGCAATCAGATTGAAGGGGGTTCTTGGCAGCTCTCCAAAGAGCCCGGAATGGACGTTAAGGAGATCGGCGAATGATTTCCGCACAGGCGCATAACGATATGGCGGGCGCCCCAAGCGAAGATGCTCCAACTGCGCCCGCTTCAGATCAGCGGGCAGTGGCGCAATACGAGCCAAGTCTGTTTCAGGTAAAGGGCGAGTCTTCACCGGGCTCTCCGATTTTTGGGGAATCGCCTACAGACACCTTATGGTACTTGAACCGATCAGCGATCACATCATCGGAGATTCGTAGCCCGATGGCCACCCCTGTTCGCCCCTTGTTCACGACAAAGTCCCACGGGCCGCCTTTTGCGTGGCTGATGTCCACGAGACGCCCTGCTGTGAGCGCCCCGTAAGACGCCATTATTCGTTCGATGTGTCTCCTGATCGTAGGGTCGGCTAGTGGGGGGAGTTCCTTTGGAGCACCTGTGAGGACGTCTTGCCCCGTGGCTCGGAAGTTGATCGGCCGGTCCCCCGCGGCCTTAAAAGCTTGGTAGGCCACCGGGTGGACTGGTCCTAGTTGCCAAGCCTCAAAGTACCCGCTGACGAGCGGGCGCTTGTGCTCGATCAAAAAGAAGCCGTGCGCGAAATATAGCAGTTTCTGCATCGCCAGGTTGGTGACGGAGGAGCGAGTTCGTTCACCCTCCTCCAGGATCAGGTTGGCCACCGCCCTCGGATCGTAAGGAACATTAGACGATGGTTGGGCCGGGGCGTTGGCGAGCACTTTTGAGGATCCTTCCTCGCGGCTGATTTCTTGCGTCGTCATACGCTGACATTCGAGCCACGCGAAGTTCTACGTTAACGGATGGAACAGATCAAGAACATCGCGCTAGCATTCTGTTGGCAATGTCCGCACAGGTATACCCTCGCGGACATTGCGGAGGTGTCGTTTTCCGGCGTCCGTACGGGTTGAAATCGATCTACGGACAGGCTACTGTGCGGACAGTACCCGTACGGACGTCTCGGAGCCTGCCATGTCCACCATCCTCTACGCCCGCGTCTCGACCGCCGAGCAGACCCTCGACCACCAGCGAGCCCATGCCGAGACGGCCGGGTTCACGATCGACGAGGTCGTCGCCGATCATGGGGTCTCCGGCATCAGTACCCGGCTGCGTGACCGCCCGCAGGGTCGGCGGCTGTTCGACATGCTCCGGGCCGGAGACGTCCTGGTGGTGCGGTGGGTCGACCGGCTGGGGCGGAACTACGCTGACGTCTGCGACACCATCCGGGACTTCATGCGCCGCGGCGTGGTGATCCGCACGGTCATCAACAACCTGACCTTCGACGGCGCCACCAAGGACCCGATGCAACAGGCCGTCCGGGACGCGCTGATCGGCTTCATGGCGGCGACCGCACAGGCGAACGCCGAGGCCGTGAAGGAAGCCCAGCGGGCGGGGATCGAGGCTGCGAAGGGCCGGGCGGATCATCGGTACCTCGGCCGGAAGCCCAGCTACACCCGGAAGCAGTTCGCCGAGGTCCGGGAGCTGCTCGGGCAGGGCATCGAAATCACCCGCATCGCCAAGACCACCGGCCTGAGCCGGCAGACGGTCTATCGGATCAAGGACGACCCGGCGGAGGCCGAGGCGGTGCTGATCGGGTGGGAGGCGAAGGGCCCAGCTAGGCACCGGGGCGCCGTGATCGGATGACGGCGGCGGAGCCCGTCAGGATGGGGCCGCGGTCGAGTGCTTTTTCTCGGGCGGAGGTTCGACGGCATCTGTTTTTTGATCGCCGTTGCGTCAGCGCCGGAAGACATGAAGTAGATCGGCATAGCCATCCAGGCGACCCCGGACAACGTCGATCGGCTCCTTGTATCCCTTAAGGGCCCAGTCGGAGAAACGACCGGCGACGTCTTCACCAAGTCGGTTGGCTTCGGGGGCGCCCATCATTCGATTGTGGGCGTTGATGACACCTACCAAGAGGCGTTCAATCTCGTCGGAGGTTTGGAAAACGTGCGGAGCGCAGAGCCACACCGGCATCACGAGCATCGCCAGCTCCATGTCTGTGCCGGTGAGCTGACAAGCCATATCGACTGACGTGAGCGCGACCCACACGACGGCGAAGTCGCGGTCCGAGAGAGACGCGGAAGCAGAAACCGCGCGGTTTGCATTAACCTGTCGAGCAAACAAACCCGCAGTTGCGCCGCACAGCTTAATATCCGCCCGCTCGCCGCATGGCGCCTTATGGCCCTGGGCCACTATCGTTTCCGAGAAGCGCACCAGTCGCTCGCGTTGTTGGTCAGCGATAGCGACGTTGCGAAGGAGTTCCAGCATCCTCTGCTGCTTGCTTTTGAAACCGAACATGTACCACGGCCTTCAATGAAACCCTGTCGACTTACAATAGTGGGATACCTTCTGCAATCCGGGTCCTACGGTTCTTCGTCATCATGCCTGTGAGGCTGGCAGCTTCACCGCCTCGACGCATCTCCGTTTGAGGTCGTCCAGCTCGGCGTCCGAGTAGGTCCGCAGCATCTGCGCGGCACCCTTCTCGTCCCAACCCATCACCTTGAAGATCACGTTGGGGGCCTGGCCGGACGCCTCGGCCTTGGTGGCGAACCAGCGTCGGAACGAGTGGAAGTTGACCTTCGACCGGCGAGCGCCGGGGCGGTGGTCGTCGACTTTGAGGCTGCGGCGGTAGGTGTAGAAGCGCTTCGACACCGCCATGGTGCGGTTGCCGTCCAGGCCCTCGGGGAAGTCCGGGAAGATGTAGCCGTCGTCGGACCGGCCCTTGGTGCGCCGCTCCACGATCTCGCGTAGCGCCGAGTGGATCGGCACCTTGCGGACCGCTGCATCGGTCTTCCCCTTCCACACGCTGAAGCAGCCGTTGCGGCAGTCCTTCACGCGAAGCCGCCCGATCTCGTCGGCCCTCATCCCGGACAGCGCCGCGATCCTCATCATGTCCGCCAGATCAACGTCCGGCGTGCCGCCAAGAAGGGCGCTCATCTCGTCGTCGGTGAAGGCGCGTTCCGGTCCGAGCGGCCCGTCGGGATCGATGCGGTGCGCCTTCTGCTTCGGCAGCGACTTGCCCAGCCACGGGTTGCCCTTGATGCCGCGGCTGTTGCCCAGCCACTTCCAGTACTGGCGCAGCAACGAGAGCTTCTTGTTCGCGGTCTTCCACGGCACGCCCCGGTTCACCAGCGCCTCGTCCCGGAAGTCCGCGGCGACCCGGTCGTCGACGGTTTCGAGGAACGTGCGGCGCCGGTTCTCGGCGCACCAGTCTGCGAACTGCTGCAGCGTCTGCCGCGCCTCCTGCTTGGTCTTGTCGTTGTACGTCGTGGCGTTCAGCCAACGGTCCAGAAAGGCATCCAGCGGCGTCGCCCTGCCGGTGGCAAGGTCCAGGAAGGCCCGCGCCTTGTCGGCGGGCGCCTCGTCGTCATGGTCGTGGAGGGAGGGACGGCGGATCGCCATGTCGATCGCCTCGGCCCGCTCGATGACACGATCCAGCAGGACCTCGCGCTCGTCCTCGTCGTCAGCCCTGGTGATGTGCTCCCGCCATTCCAGCGCTTCCTGGACGATCGGATCGCCCTGGTCGCCCTTCGGCCGGCCGGCGGCCGTGATCTCGGCCTTCAGGTCCTTGACCGCCCCCCAGCGGGCGGCCCGAGCAACGTCGACGTTCGTCGTCTGCAGCGAGCGGACGAGCCGCTTCTTGCCGAGCACACTGCGCAGCGTCCGCGGCACCTCGACGGTGGCGTACCACGTCGTCCCGTCACCCCTCGGCTGCGTCAGGTATCGGTAGTCGCCGCGCCCGGTCGTCGCCGCTCGTCGCCCTGGTCTCGATCCCATGCCCCTAACGCTGCCCCCAACGCTCTGCCCCTAACGCCTAGGCCAAGATGTGCGCGAATGCCAGTGTTTTCTGGGGTTCAGAGCTCAACGGGGGAGGGTCCCACTCCCTCCGCCAGCGGACCGAGCCGACCTGGCATCGAAATTTCTCCGCTCAACGGTCGTCGACCGGCGCAAAATCTACCGGTGCGCGCGATAGCGGCTCGCATTGCGAGCTTCGTAGGCCGTTCTCTCCGGGCGAGTCGATTATTTCTTCGGCGTGAACCGCACAACAATTTCTCGAAGTATGGCTTCGACGTGTGGCACGTCATGCCGGATGCGTTGAACCTGGGCGACCGCTTCGGATGGGTAATATACCTTTCCCTCCTCGTAGTCGAAGATTACACCATCGGTGGCTCGTACGTAGGCTGCGGCTGCCATCCAGGCCGCTTGAAGTTCATTCAAGTCGCCTTTCCAGCGCAGCCCCAGTGCGAAATTCCAGCCCGACCCAAGTTGGAAAGTCCGAGGGATTGAACAACCTCGTTTGCATCGTCTCGGTAACATTCGAAACCCGTCAGTGTCTCACCGAGGCGTGCAGGGATAAACCCGCCGTCTTCGACCGAAATGGTCGGGTCGAGCCGGAGGGGAAAGCCGATTGCGTCGATCGAGTCCTGCCACTCGCTCACTGTTTTTAGATAAAGGTCGGAAAGGATCTCGATCTCCATGCTCATTAGGCGCTCCTCCGATAATTCACAAAGTTTCGAAAGACACCGGAGAGCAACGCGCATTTCGGCGTCACGCCTCTGATGGCATGCAATTCGATGATGGGGATGTTCGGTCCGACCCCTGTCTTCTGGCGCAGTTCCCTGACACGACCAGGCGTCAGGCCTTTTTCTCCCGTCTTAAGGTCGTAAATCGCGATGATATCTCCAGCTTCATTCCGCAGCAGGATATCGGTTCTGATGCTGCCCTTCGAGCCGTAAGATGCGCCAGGTTCAGCACCAAACGTCGTTTCCACGTCGAAAAATCCAATACCGGAATAGCATTCCTTCTGCCGACTTCGCCCGGGTTGCGCCGCTCATGCTCACACCCTACACGAGAGACTCAAACGGAAGCCGGCGCGGAGCTTTCGTCTCCCATTCACACTGTCGATTTTGCGCGAATCCGCTCTCGCACGATCTCGTGCGTCGATCGATGTGGAGAACGTTCGCCTTCCGCTCCACTCCCTCCGCCAGCGGACCGAGCCGACCTGGCATCGAAATTTCTCCGGGGTACGCTTCTTGAGCGGTTCGCCTCCGAGGCGCCGCGCTGAATATGTCGCGACTCTTCGCTGTCCTTCGTTCAATCCTGCTCTGTGCCGCGGCGGCTGCCTTCGTATTCGAACCCCCGATACTCGGCTGGAAAATACTGCCGCTGTAGCCCGTCGATGATCACGTGAGGACGGATGTACAATCCCATTCTCGGCCAATCGTCGAGATGATCGGGATCAGCAACGGCGACCACGATCTCCCATCCGGGGTACGCCGCGACGACGTGTTGAAGGCTCTCGATGACTTGGGGGCGCAATAGCGCGAGGTTCGCGATGGTGACCTTCACTTGGGGGTAGCCCCAGTAGTCGCCATAGATCGAGTAGTCGCCCGTCTCCAGCAGGCTATCGTGCTTTCCGAACTGCGCGAGCAGCGTCCCGATCTCGCCGGCCAAACGTTCGAACGTTTCCGTCTGGAGGTTGTCGCGGTCTGGGCCAGTCATTCTCGCTCCTTACTCATTTCCGCGAGGGATACGGCGAAGCCAGTGAATGACTTCCCGCATATAGAGTCTCATGTTGAGCGATCTGATTTGCGGATCAGTGCTGCGCTTGGTGGCATCAACAAAACTCCGAGCTTGATCCGGCGACATGTCCTCGACGCGAATGTTGTGTTGCTTTAGAAAGCGATCGAAGCTCTCTTTTACTGCCTTATTATACGTAAGATGCTCATTGCTCCATCCGTGCGGTCCTGCGCGGAGTGGTCCCGTGACAGCCGTTTCGAATACCTTTCGCGTCTCAGGACGGAGGGGGAGCTTCTCATAGAGGGATCTGTGGACGAAATGATGACCCCTCGGTGCTGACCCCGGCGAAACGCTCGCACCCTCGGCAGCGCTTGCACCTGACCCCGCACCGCCAGACCAGCGCCCACTGATCTCACCATTTCCTTTTGGCCAACGCGGTTGGTCCTCTTTGAACCCCGCTTTCTGTTCCGCATCGAAAAAGAGGACAAGATCGAGTTGGAACTGACGAAAGGCCAAATTCGATTTGATGCGGAGCCACTCGGCGTGTTGATGTGGTCCCGGAGGTAGCAGTTTCGCCAAACCCAGCAAGACCCTCTCGGCTGCCACTAACGACTTGTATCGGAGAATTTGGGAGGCGAGGTCGGGAGAGGTTGCCATGATCGGTGTTCCGGTTGATCACGACAATAATCCTACGCCGGTCGAGCAAGGCCGGCAAGGAAAAAAATCCTATTGTCAACTTTGCCAGATTGCACCGCTCGTGCTCACACCTCCGGACGTGAGGCTCAAACGGAAGCTGGTGCGGAATATTCGTCTCCGATTCGCGCTGTCACTTTTTGCGATCGGGTCCGCCCTGGCACGATCGAATACGCTGGGCGACATGGAGAATGTTCGCCCCCAACTCCACTCCCTCCGCCAGCCCGAGCGCGCCAGAGCGGGACATCCGTCGCCAGATTGCGAAATTAAAACAAACGTTTCAGCGGTTTGGTGCCCTGACGCGGCTCCGGGCCGTTCGCGCTCGGTCGCCATCGTTTCGAGCCGATTTTGTGCCGATTGCCTTGAACCCGTTCTTGAATTTTTCCGATCTGAGGATCTTCAACATCGTCGTCACCTCCGGCGTGTCGAAATCCGTCGTTCATGTAGACGCTCTAGGCGGAGATCGAGTGACACGGCGCGAGACCGATCCGGAGCCTCCCAATGGCCGCGCATCCTGCGCCCGAACTCGTTCAGCCCGTCGTGGACACCGCCTTCTGTCGCGCCGATCGTCCGCGTCCGATCCCCGCCTTTGCCGGCGGCGGACTGATCGGCCTGCTCGGCGGTCTGATCGGTCTCGGCGGCGCCGAGTTCCGGCTGCCGCTCCTCATCGGCCCGTTCCGGTTTCGTGCGCTCGAAGCCGTGATCCTCAACAAGGCGATGAGCCTCGTCGTGGTCGCCACCGCCCTGCCGTTCCGGGCCGGGACGGTTCCGTTCGCGACCGTCGCGGCGCACTGGCCCACGATCGCCAACCTGCTGGCCGGCAGCCTGCTCGGCGCGTGGCTGGGCGCCGGATGGGCGACGAAGCTCGGATCCCGCGCCCTCTACCGCGTCCTCGCCGTCCTTCTGATGTTGATCGCCTTGGTGCTCGTCCTCGGGCACGGCACCACGGCCGCCGAGCCCCTGTTCACCGGGGTCTGGCAGATCGTCGCCGGGATCGCAGCGGGGTTCGCGATCGGCGTCGTCGCCTCGCTGATGGGAGTCGCGGGCGGCGAGCTTCTGATCCCGACGCTGGTCCTGCTGTTCGGGGCCGACATCAAGCTCGCCGGCAGCCTGTCGCTGGCCGTCAGCCTGCCGACCATGATCGTCGGCTTCACCCGTTACAGCCGCGACAGCGCCTTCGCGGTCGTCACCCGGAACAGGAGCTTCGTGCTGGTCATGGCGATCGGGTCGATCGTCGGCACCTTCGTCGGAGGCCGGCTGCTCGGGATCGTGCCGGACCATGTCCTGCTGCCGATCCTGGCGCTGATCCTCGTCGTCTCGTCCGTGAAGGTCTGGCGGCACGGGTGACCGATCGGGGTGGGAGAAGGCTCGCGCAGGAAAACCCGACGGCGGGATGGACTCTAAAATTCGATAATGATAGAAATACAGAAATAGGAGGCGCCATGCCGAACGACGCGGATGTTGTCCGCTTCGCCGACATGCTGGCTGCGATGGGGGCCGAGCCGCGTCTGCGGATCGTTCGGCTTCTCTTGTCCGCCCATCCGGAGGGGCTCGTCGTCGGCGAGATCGGCGAAAGCCTCGGTATCGCGCCGTCGACACTCTCCCACCATCTCGAGAAGCTGAAGACGGAAGGCCTGGTGAAGGTGAGCCGCGAAGGAACGTTTCTGCGCTACACGGCCGATTCCGTCGCCCTCGGTGAGCTGCTCGCCTTTCTGTATGCCGAATGCTGCACGCGCACCAAGGTCGTGCGTCCCGAGGACATCACCTGCTGCTGAGAGGAGATCGGCCATGACCGGACCGGACGTGAAGGACGTCGTGCGGGAGAAATACGCCCGGGCGGCCCTGCAGGTCGTCGATGGCGGCAGTGCCTGTTGTGGACCCTCGGGGCGCGGCGGCTGCGATCCGATCACCACGGACCTGTACGATGCGGGCGACGCCGCGGGCGTTCCGGCCGAGGCGCTGCTGGCATCGCTCGGCTGCGGCAACCCGACGGCGCTCGCGGCGCTGGCCCCGGGCGAGACGGTGCTCGACCTCGGCTCCGGCGGCGGCATCGATGTGCTGCTGTCGGCGCGCCGGGTCGGGCCGACCGGCAAGGCCTATGGCCTCGACATGACCGACGAGATGCTGGCGCTCGCGCGCGACAACCAGCGCAAGGCGGGGCTCGACAATGTCGAGTTTCTGAAGGGCGAGATCGAGGCGATCCCGCTGCCCGACGACGCGGTCGACGTGATCATCTCGAACTGTGTGATCAACCTGTCGGGCGACAAGGACCGGGTTCTTCGCGAGGCGTTCCGCGTGCTGAAGCCCGGCGGCCGCTTCGCGGTGTCCGACGTGGTCACGCGCGGCGACATTCCCGCGGCGCTGCGCACCGACATGCTGTTGTGGGTCGGCTGTCTGGCCGGTGCGCTCGACGAGGGCGACTACGTGGCGAAGCTCGCCGCCGCCGGCTTCGTCGACATCGCCATCGAGCCCACTCGGGTCTACAAGGTCGAGGACGCGCGCGACCTCCTGGTCGGCAAGGGCCACGACGTCGACGCCTTGGCGGCCGAGCTGGACGGCAAGTTCTTCGGCGCCTTCATCCGTGCCCGCAAGCCCGGCGGAACCGAAAGCCCCGGCGCCGGGGGCGGTGGGTGCTGCGCCACGTCGTGCTGCGGCGGGTGACGCTACGGCTCCTCTCCCTCGGCGGAACGCTTGTCTGCCCGCTCGTGGACCGGGCGAGCAGACAGTGCTGTCGAGCACGCACCCCGACCGGCAAGGGGAGGGAGGCGTTCGCAGCGCCGTCGAGTCCCGGACGGACGTGCGGCCCACCGTCGAAGGACGAACGGTCCTCGACACGTGAAATCTCGATGCCCGCAGACATTGTCCAACGATGCGTCGATCATCGTCTCACCGGTTCGGACTCGCGGGGATGGTGAGATGATCCGCGTCAAGCCGCTCATCACGCTCGTCTGCGCGGCCGAAATCGCCGGGATGGCCGCCTATGCCGGCTTCGTGGCGCAACTCCCGCTGCTGAGTGCGGCATGGGACCTCACGGCCTCGCACGCAGGCTGGGTCAGTGGCGCCTTCTATGCCGGTTACGGCTTGGCCGTGCCGATCCTGGTGACGCGGACCGACCGGACCGACCCGCTTCGCGTCTATCTGCCCTCGATGCTCGCCACGGCGGCCGGCGCGCTCGGTTTCGCCCTGTTGGCCGACGGTTTCTGGTCGGCTCTGCTTTTCCAGGTGATCATGGGGGCTGGTCTGGCCGGCACGTACATGCCGGGATTGCGCCTACTGACCGACCGCCTGGAGGGGGCGGCGCAGTCCCGCGCCGTCGCCCTCTACACCTCGAGCTACGCCATCGGCACCGGCTTCTCGTTCGCGATGATCGGCGTCCTGTCGACGTGGCTCGGCTGGCGCTGGGCTTTCGGCCTGGCTGCAATCGGTCCCGTGACGGCCGCCATCACGGTCGCCATGGTGTTTCGCGGGCAAGCGCGCCGGCGAACGGCCGCGTCGCAAGACCCCGGTCGGCAGCAGTTCGTCGCGGTGCTGCGTGACCGTGCCGTGATGGCCCGAGCCGTCGCCTACGGGGCACACAACTTCGAGCTCTTCGGTTTGTGGTCCTGGGCGGTCGCCTTCCTGACCTTTGCCTACGCGCTGCGGCCCGGCGATCCGCTGCAGATCGAGCCGACGCTCGTCGCGGCGGTCCTGACTCTGCTCCTGCTGCCCGCGAGCGTCGGCGGCAACGAGCTCGCGTTGAGAATCGGCCGCCGCCGCTGGATCGTCAGCGTCATGATCGGCTCGGCCGCGCTCGCACCGGTGGTGGGCTTCGCGGCCGGTGAGGTCGTCTCGGCAGTGCTGATCGCACTCTGTCTCGTGTATGGCGTCGCAGTGGCGGCGGAATCGGGGGCTTTGACGTCCTCCGTGGTGGCCACCGGCGACACCCGGCAGCGCGGCGCGATCATGGCCGTCTATTCGATGGTGGGGTTCGCCGGGGCCTTTGCCGGTCCTCTCGTCTTCGGCTGGGTGCTCGGCGGCGTCGGCGCCGGAAGCGGAGCCGGATGGGGCGCCGCCTTCGCCGCCATGGGCCTTGGCGCGCTCGTCGGACCAGTGGCCTTGCTGCTCGTCGATCGTCGCGGCGGCGATCGGCCACGCTCATGAATCTCTCTCTCTCCAGCACGACCAGAAGGGGCCGAATGATGGACGATCTTCCGAGCGCGGCGGTCGAGCACCTCGACCTGCCGTCCTGGGGAAAGCTACAGCCGGTGCGGGCTTCGGCGCACCCTCCGCGAATTCTCCTGCTCTACGGGTCGTTGCGCGAGCGCTCCTACAGTCGCTTGCTGACGCTCGAGGCCGAACGGCTCCTGAATCATTTGGGCGCGGAAACCCGCGTGTTCGACCCACGTGGCCTGCCGCAGCCCGACACTGTGCCTCCGAGCCATCCGAAGGTCGCGGAGCTGCGCGAGCTGTCGATGTGGTCGGAAGGCCACGTCTGGTGCTCGCCCGAGCGGCACGGGACGATAACGGGAATCTTCAAGAGCCAGATCGACTGGTTGCCCCTCGAGGTGGGCGGGATACGGCCGACGCAAGGGCGAACGCTCGCCGTCATGCAGGTTTCGGGAGGGTCGCAGTCCTTCAATACGGTGAATGCGCTCCGTGTTCTCGGTCGGTGGATGCGGATGGTCACGATTCCCAACCAGTCGTCCGTACCGAAGGCGTTTCAGGAGTTCGACGACGCGGGGCGCATGAAGCCGTCGCCCCTCTACGACCGTGTCGTCGACGTGATGGAGGAGCTGGTGAAGTTCACGCTGCTGGTGCGCGACCGCTCGGACTACCTGACCGACCGGTACAGTGAGCGAAAGGCCGACGGGCCGAAGGACGCCAGCACCGACCTGAGCGCGATTGCGATCAGTCATGAAAGATCCGTCGAGCGGCCGGTCGGGCTGCCCGGTGTGAGGAACTCCGATTGACCGATCTCCGCCTCGCAGCGTCGATCGCAGCTGCTCCCGGACGCGGTGCGCCCTATGCTCCTCGTGCTGCGATGGTCGACGCTGACGGCTCCTGTCCGGGAGCGGGCCGAGAGATCCGGCCGTCCACGGTCGGCCGAGTGTTGCATACCGGCTCCCGCGCAGCGGGATCGGCGGCGCGAACCGGGCTCACCGGCTCGCGCCGCCGGGATCGGTCACCGCACGACTTCGAGGGCCAGCGCGATCCCCTGGCCGCCGCCGATGCACAGCGTGACGATGCCGCGGTCGAGCCCGTCGCGCGTCATGGAATGAAGCAGCCGCGTCGTCAGGATCGCACCGGTCGCGCCGATCGGATGCCCGTGCGCGATCGCGCCCCCTTCGACATTGACGATGTCCTCCGGCAGGCCGAGCTCGCGCAGCACGGCGAGCGTGATCGCCGTGAACGCCTCGTTGATCTCGATCCGCTCGACGGAGGCGATCGTCCAGCCGGCGCGGTCGAGGGCCTGGCGGACGGCCGGCACCGGCCCGATGCCGAACATGCCGGGATCCACGGCTCCGATGCCGAACGAGACGAGCCGGGCCATCGGCGTCAGCCCGATGCTCTCCGCGAATGCGCGGTCCGCCACGATCATGGCGCCGGCACCCGTGTTGAGGCCCGGCGCATTGCCGGCCGTGATCGTCCCGTCCTTGCGGAACGCAGGCTTGAGCTTCGCGAGCGACTCCAGCGTCGTGTCCGGCCGGTTGTGCTCGTCCCTCGCGAACAGCTCCGGCCCCTTGCGGCCCCGGATCTCGACCGGGACGATCTCGGCGTCGAACCTGCCGGCGGCCTGGGCCGCGGAGAACCGCGTCTGTGAGCGTTCCGCCCAGCGGTCCTGATCGGCCCGGCTGACCCCGAACTTCTCCACCAGATCCTCGGTGTGCCACCCGGCGTGCTGATCGGAGAAGGCATCGTTGAGGCCGTCCCGCAGCATGGCGTCGAAGATCGGGGCGTCGCCCATGCGATAGCCCCACCGGGCACCGGTCATGAGGTAGGGGGCCGTGTCCATGTTCTCCATTCCGCCGGCGACCTCGGCCTTGGCGAGCCCGAGCCAGATGTCCTGGGCCACCGAGGCGATGGCCTGAGCGCCGGAGCCGCAGACGCGGTTCACGGTCATGGCAGGGGCTCCGACCGGCACGCCGCCGGCGACGGCCGCCTGGCGTGCGGGGTTCATCTTGTTCCCGGCCTGAATGACGTTGCCGAAAACGACTCCCTCGATTCGTGCGGGATCGACGGTCGACCGCCGGAGCGTCTCCCGGATGACGGTCGCTCCCAATTGCACCGCAGGGATCGCCTTCAGCGAGCCGTTGTAAGTCCCGATCGCCGTACGAACGGGCGCACAGATGACAGCTTCGGGCTTCGACATGGCAGCATCCTCGTCTCGTCCTTCCCGTGCCCAGCCGACCGCGACGGCGCGAAAGCGCATTGATGTGGGTCACAATCGCGGGCCCGTCTCGGAGACCTCGTGACGCGCCGCGTCGGCGAGAGGGGCCATCGGGGCCGGGTCTGCCGTCGTCCCCGACCGTCGGCCATGCGCGACGTGATCGAGATCGACCACCGGCCATTGCGCGTCAGCGTTCGATCCGATAGCGGCGCATCTTCTCCCACAGGCTCTTTCGCGAGATGCCGAGCCCCTGCGCCGTCTTGGTGACGGCCCAGTCGTTGCGGGCGAGGGCGTCGACGATGGCGGCGCGCTCCGCCTCCTCGAGGCTGCTCCGCAGGCTGCGGTCGTCGCCGGGCTCGGGGCTGCGGACCGTGACACGCACCAGATCGACGAGATCGTCGAGGTCGAACGGCTTCTCCAGATAGTCGAGGGCGCCGGCCTTCACCAGGCGCACCGCGTCGGCGACCGATCCGAACGCCGTCATGACCACCACCGGCACGCCGGGAAGGGTGGTGCGGCACAAGTCGAACAGCTCGGCCCCGCTGCCGTCGGGCAGCCGCACGTCGGTGATCACGAGGCACGGCTTCGGGCCGAGCTCGAGCTCGCGGCGCGTCCGGTCGATCGTCGCCGCCGAGACGACCGTAAATCCCTCCAGCCGGAAGCGGTCCTCCAGCGACACGCGCATGATCTCGTCGTCCTCGACGATCAGGATCGGATGAGGATCAGGCTGGCTGCGCGACAAGATCGGTCTCCCGGGGAATGCGGATGCGGAACGTGGTGCCGCGATCGGCGGCGCTGTCGACATCGATGCTGCCGCCCATCGAGCGGACGAGCCGGAGCACGATCCACAGGCCGAGGCCGGTGCCGTTCGGCCGGCTGGTGAAGAACGGGTCGAAGATGCGCTGCGTGTTCGCCGGCGCGATGCCGTGCCCCGTGTCCGTCACCTCGAACCAGAGATCGGTCGGCTCGCCCCAGAACCGGCACGACAGGTGGCCGCCCTCGGGCATCGCGTCGACCGCGTTGCGCATCAGGTTGAGCAGCACCTGCTGCATCTTGGGTCGGTTCAGGAGGTCGCCCGGCTGGAGGCCGTTG
Source organism: Rhodoplanes sp. SY1 (assembly GCF_046000175.1). NCBI lineage: Bacteria > Pseudomonadati > Pseudomonadota > Alphaproteobacteria > Hyphomicrobiales > Nitrobacteraceae > Rhodoplanes > Rhodoplanes sp. SY1. The sequence goes on along the minus strand of NZ_JBEOMB010000020.1, from coordinate 94,003 downwards.
TCCCAGGCGAGCGCGATGCGGGCCGGATCGATCTCGGCCGCGACGAGATCGCGGATGTCCTCGAGGCAGGACGGATCGGCCGGCTCCCGCGCGTCCTCGACGCGCAGCTCGATCAGCAGATCCTTCACCAGGGCGCCGATGCGCCGCAGCCCCTTCTCGATCAGAGGCAGGTATCGCGCCACCAGCTCCGGGTCGTTCGCCTTGGCCCGCAGCGTGCTGAGGCAGTTCAGCATGCCGGCGAGCGGATTGTTGACCTCGTGGGCGACGCCGGCGGCGATGCGCCCGAGCGCGATCACCTTCTCGTTGGCGGCCAGCTCGGCCGCGAGCCGCCGCTTCTCGTCGAGCTCGACCGCCATGCGGTTGAAGCTGTCGACGAGCTGGCCGATCTCGTCGCGTCGCGACACCGGGAGTAGCGTCACCTCGCCGCGACCGATCCGCTCCATCGATTGCGCCAGGCTGCGCAGCGGGCGAACGGCGCGGACCGACCAGGCTGCCCCGATCAGGCTGCCGACCAGGGTCATGCCGAGCGTGAGCAGCAGCACGGTGATACTTGCGCTCCGCGTCGTCCGGTCGAGCTCCTGGGTCGAGAGCTGGACCCGGACGATCCCGATGGTGCGCCCTCCCGTCTGGACGGGCGCGACGCCCTCGACGAAGCCGTCGCCGTCAAGCACGCCGGGCGCCGTCATGCGGAGGGCCGCCTGCATCAGACGGTGCTCGGCGGAGTTTTCGCGCGCCGCCGGCAGTCCGATCGGGAACGCGGCGGGGTCGAGATGCGACAGCACGAGGCCCGCCGGATCGAGCACCATGGCGGCCACGGTCGCCGCCTCGCCGCCGCGCTCGGTGCCCTGGGTGATCTGCCGGAGCACCTTGTAGAGCGACCAGGTGTCGCCGCGCAGCAGCAGCTCCGGCGTCGTGACGGCGACCGCGCGGGCGAGCAGCAGCGCCTTGCCCTCGAGCTCGTCGCGCAGCCGGCTGCGGTCCTGATAGACCATGGCCGCCCCGATCGTCGCCGCGACGGTCGCGACCACGAGACTGAGGACGAGCGGCAGCTTGACGGAGAGGCTCGGAGACGGCGGAAGGCGCATCAGCGGCGATCGATGTTCCGGCCGACCCCGTCGTAGAGGGCGGGATCGGGCGTGGTGAAGCGGTCGAGCATCAGCTCGGCCAGGAGGCGGCGGCCGTCCGGGTCGCTGTCCATGGTCAGGAGCGCGGTCGCCATCCGCTCGCGGAGCGCCGGGTCGACGCCCACCCGGTAGACCAGCGGCGGAAAGCCGTAGGCCTCCGACTGCGCGACGATCCGGGTGTCGTTGGTCAGCGGCGATCCGTGGCGGGCCAGGAACTCCCAGACGTAGGAATCGACCGCGGCCCCGTCGGCCAGGCGGGCCGCGACGGCCTCGATCTGCTCGGTGTGGCCGTAGGTGAAGAAGGTGTGGCGGAAGAAGCTGTCGGGATTGCGCCCGAGCTCGTGGATCTGCCGGCGCGGCACCGCGTAGCCGGTATTGGAGTCCGGATCCGAATAGGCGAAGACGCGCTTCTCCAGCTCCGCCATGGTCTGCACCGGGCTCGACCGGTGCACGATCAGATAAGATCGGTACAGCGGCTCGCCGCGGAACACCGGCACGGCGAGGAGGCCGAAGCGTCGCGAGTCGCGATATTTGGCGTAGGGCAGGCTGCAGATCCAGGCGAAGTCGTGCTCGCCGTTCTCGATCAGCTCCATCGCCTCGCGATACGAGCGGCGCTGGACGATCTGGACGGTGCGGCCGACCTTGCGACCGAGATACGCGGCGAGACGATCGTAGAGATCCAGATGCTCTCGCACGACCGCCGCCGTGAGGCCGAAGCGAATCGGCGGGTCGGCGCGCGCGGGGGCGACGCACAGCATCGCGAAGACCAGCGAGATCAGGAACCGACGCATGTGTCCCTCCTGCGTAACGCGACGTCCAGGGTGTTACCGGAGCGTAACGTGAGCGGGGCGGCGTTACGCCTCGGTGCCGCTCCGGGGGCCGGCGACGATGGACGTTACCAAATTGGAACAATGACTTATTGAGTTATCTCAAGGCGTTCGAAAGTGCGGCGCCTATGCTCCACGGCACTGGTTCCCCACCGCGTGACTCCCATGTGCAGCCATCGCCGCCGTCCGTCTGCAACGGGATCTGACAGTCCAGATCGTGTCTCGGCGCGAACCGGCGCGGCGCTTCTGCCGTGGAGGCCCGGCCCCTGAAGGCCGTCTCCGGCCGGAGACGGATTCCGCACCTTACCCCCGATCCGAACAGCTCATTCCGCGTGGTCTCGGCCGCGCCCGCGAACCCGTGTGCCGCGCCCATGGCCGGATCGTCGAGAGGATATGCCCATGACAGCGTCGTCTGCGCCGCTCACTCACACCCTCGCGACGGACGCCACTCCCGATGGCGGGGTGCATGGCGAGTCCGGGAGCGCGTCGCGACGTGACCTTCTGAAGGGCTTCGCGTCGCTCGCCGCGCTGGCGACCGCGACCGGCGTTACGCCGATGCTCACGCCGCTCCGGCCCGCTGTCGCGCAGGGCGCCGCGACACCGGGTGCCGCCGCGCCGGCCGCCGCGGCCGAGACCATCAAGAGCATCTGCGTGCACTGCGTGAACTTCTGCGGCATCGAGGTGAAGAAGGTCGGCGGCGTGATCCGCTCGATCGGCACCGATCCGGCACGCCGCGACGTGTTCAATCACGGCATCTGCCCGAAGGGCGTCGCCGGCGCCTTCCAGATGTACAACCCCTATCGCGTCAAGACGCCGCTCAAGCGCACCAATCCGAAGAAGGGCCTCGATCAGGATCCCAAGTGGGTCGAGATCTCCTGGGAGGAGGCGTTCACGACCATCACGGAGCGGATGGCGCGGATCAAGGCGACGAACCCGTCCAAGCTGATCTGGCAGCACGGCCACGGGAAGTATCTCATCGGCGACAACTTCCCGCTCGCCTTCGGCAAGGCCTTCGGCACGCCGAACATCATCCATCGCACGACGACGTGCGAATCCGCCCGTCACGTCGCCGACGACATCACCTGGGGCTATCACGGCTTCCTGCCGGACATCGAGCACTGCAATCTGTTCGTGGTGTTCGGCTCGAACTATTTCGAGGCCGAGCAGTTCGCGCGCTGGATGGACCACGCCGTGACCGACGCGCGCGAGCGCGGCATGAAGGTGGTGGTGGTCGAGCCGCGGCTCTCGCATGTCGGCGCCAAGGCCGACATGTGGATCCCGGTGCGCCCCGGCAAGGACGTCGCGATCGTGCTCGCGCTGTCCAGGCTGCTGATCGAGGCCGGCCAGATCGACACCGACTTTCTGGTGACCTACACGAACGCGCCGCAGCTCGTCGGCGCCGACGGGCGCATCCTGCGAGCCGGCGACAAGCCGCTGGTGTGGGACACGGCGAGCAAGAGCGCCAGGCCGTTCGAGGCCGGCGTCGTGCCGGCGCTGCGCGGCAGCTTCACGGTCGACGGCAAGCCGGTGAAGACCGCGTTCGACGTCTTCGCCGAGAGCCTCGGCGAGATGACGCCGGAGGCGGCCGGCGAGATCGCCGGCGTGCCGGTCGAGACGATCCGCGAGCTCGCCGCGATGATCGGCCGCGAGGCCCGCATCGGCACGACCACGAAGGTGGGCGATCTCACGCACCGCTACCGCCCCGTGATGATCCACACCTGGCGCGGCATGACGGCGCGCGAGTTCGGCGTTCAGAACTGGCGCTCGGGCCTGATCCTGCAGATGCTGATCGGCAATCCCGACGCGGTCGGCGGCATGATCCTCGGTCCGGTCGGCCGCAGCCCGGCCTACATGGCGCCGGCCTACTGCGAGTATCCGCCCAAGCGCGTCGACCTCGCCAAGAGCGTCTACTTCCCCAACGGCCACCACGACGTCTGCCAGCAGGTCGCGCTGACGGTGCTGGATCCGAAGGCCTATGGTCTGCCCTACGAGCCGGAGATGCAGATCTTCTACGCCACCAACCGTCCGGTCTCGACCTCCGACACGACGACGCAGTTCAAGTCGATGGAGAAGACGTTCAACGTCACCATCGAGATCAACATGACCGAGACGGCGTGGATGTCCGACATCGTGCTGCCGGATCTCGGGTTCCTGGAGTCCTGGCACTTCGCGCCGACGCGGTCGCATCCGTTCGCCAGCAACACCGGCATCCGGCAGCCGATCGTCAACCCCTACAACCTCCAGCACGACGGCTTCACGATCCTGTGGGAGCTGTCGAAGCGGCTCGGCATCCGCGACGCCTATGTGGATGCGATCAACGAGCGATGGGGCCTGAAGACCCACAAGTTCGAGAAGGGACGCGAGTACACCCCGCGCGAGGCGGTCGAGACCATCTGGCTGAACGCCACCGGCGGCAAGTCGTTCGACATCGCCGTCAAGGAGGGCTTCGTGGCGTCGAAGAAGACGCCGCAGCGGGTGTACATGTCCGGCGTGGAGGACAAGTTCAAGGGGCCGGGCAAGCCGAAGATGCAGCTCTACGCCGACTCCATGGCCGGCACGTTCGAGAAGGTGAAGCAGACGGTCGAGAAGAACGGGATCAGGAACATCGACGTCGCCCAGTACCAGATCGCCTACTCGCCGATCCCGCGCAAGGAGCACGCCTTCCCGACGCCCCACCGGGAGGCCGCCGACATGCCCTTCTACCTGATCACGTTCAAGAGCATGTACCGGAACCAGATGGCGTGCAGCAACACCAACCCGATCCTCAACTTCGCCCTCGGCAAGGACACCCAGGAGAACCGGGTGCTGATCAACACGACGGCGGCGCGCAAGCTCGGTCTCGTCGATGGTGACGAGGTGATCGTGGAGACGCGGGTCGGCAAGGTCACGGGCCGCTGCAAGTTCACCGAAGGAATCCGGCCCGACACGGTCGGCATCTCCTACCACTACGGCCAGACGCTGCCGAGCTACCCGGCCTACGCCCGCAAGGGAATCGACGTGAACCGCGTGCTCGAGCTCCACCCGGACAGGATCTCCGGGATGAACTCGTTCAACGACACCAAGTGCCGCATCACCAAGGCCTGAGAGGAGCCCCGATCATGAAGCTCGTTCGCGTGATCGACACCAAGCGGTGCATGGGCTGCCGGGCCTGCGTCGCGGCGTGTGCGGTCGAGAACAATTTCACGCCGGACTCGCCGTGGAACGTGATGGTGGAGTCCGAAGGCGGCACGTTCCCGAACGTCTATCGCACCTTCGTCACCATGAACTGCATGCATTGCGAGAACGCCCCGTGCAAGCTCGCCTGCGACAAGGCGGGCTTCAAGGCGATCACCAAGAACGAGCTCGGCGTCGTTCTGATCGACTACGACAAGTGCACGGGCTGCGGCTACTGCGCGGCGGTCTGCCCCTACGGCGTGCCGCAGATCAACGGGGCGAAGCTCGCGACCCTCTATCCCGGCGAGGCACCGACTCCGGTCGAAGCGGTGCCGGCGGCGGAGCGACACTGGACCCATCGCAAGCAGGCCGGCAAGGCCGAGAAGTGCACATTCTGCTGGCACAAGCTGGAGAAGGCCGTGGCCGACGGCAAGACCGACCGCATCGGCAAGGACCCGCAATACACGCCCGCCTGCGATCTCGTCTGCCCGGTCGACGCCCGCGCCTTCGGCGACGTCGACGATCCCACCTCCAAGGTCGCCAGGCAGATCGGCACCAAGAAGGCGGCCCAGCTCAAGCGTGAATACGGGGCCGGTCCGCAGGTCTACTACGTGCTGGAAGGAGGCGAGCGATGAAGCCGCTGTTCCCCTTGCTGCTCGCCGCCGCGCTGTGCATCGCGCCGGCGCTCGCCCAGCAGCCCACCGTCGCCAAGGATCCGGTCGCAAAGGCTCCGGCCGCCAAGGATGCGGTCGTCAAGGATGCGGCCGCCCCCGAGAAGCCGGTCGGCGCCGGCATCCTCTCGGATCTCATCCGCGAGGGCGACGTCTCGCCGGGCGACAAGTACAACCTCGAGATCGGCAGCCGCTTCCATCGGATCCACACGCGCTTCATGGCGATCCAGTGCGTGACCTGCCATTCGGGCGTGAAGTTCCCCGACAACATCCAGTATCTGCGCAAGGAGGAGTTCCCGCTCGCCGCCTATCCGGGCGCGGTCGATCGCGGCACCTGCATGGGCTGCCATCGCGGCGAGGGTGCGCTGGCGACGCCGTTCTACGGGATCGCCAAGCAATGACCCCGCATCCCGATCCGCTTCCGGCCGCGATGCGCAGCAGCGTCTACGGCCTGCTCGCGGGGCTCTGGGGCAGACCCCTGTCGGCCGAGACGATCGCGCGGCTGACGCGCGACGCGGCGCGCGACGAAGCCGGCGGGCTCGCGGCGGAGCTGCTCGCGCCGCTGCGCGACGGCGCGCCGGACATCGCCCTGCGACTCGGTGTCGAACACACTCGCCTGTTCGGCGGCCTGCAGGAGGGCTACGGCCCGCCGCCGCCCTACGAGTCGGTGTGGCGTGACGATCCCGCGGTCGGCACCGTCGCGGCCGCGGTCGCCGAGGCTTATCGGGTGGCCGGCTACGACGAGCGGGGCTTCGCCGGTCCGTGCGACCAGCTCGCCGAGGAGCTGCGCTTCGTCGCGGCGCTGTGCGCCGCCGAGGACGCCGCCGCGCGCGACGGGGCGGACGACGATCTCGCCGCCGCCCGCGACCATCGGCGACGGTTCCTCGACCGGCATCTGATGGTCTGGGTGCCGGGCTATTGCCGCGCGCTCGCCGCGCAGGCGCGCGAGCCGCTCTACGCCGCGCTGGCGCGCGTGACCGCGCAGATCCTCCACGAGGACTCTTTGGGGTTCGCGATGTCCGTCGATCGGGCCGGGGATGCTTCGGCATTCGGCTGCGTCCCGGCCGCGGGCACGGTTCCCGGAGATGGACCATGTCGCATGCAATGACACGATGGCTCTTCGGCGCGGCCGTGATGGCGGTCGCCGCCACCCTGACGGGTCCGGCTTCGGCGCAGACCAAGGGCCTGCCGTCCGCCGATCCCGAGACCGCCGCGATGGTGCGCCGGCAGAACGCGGAATGCACGTCCTGCCACAGCGAGGCGGGCCTGCGGGCGCTGCCACGCCACGACATGGACGTGAAGACGCTGTCCGGCCTCCTGGTCGACATCGCCCGGTTCGACACGTCGATCCATGCCGGCATGGCGTGCCGCACCTGCCACACCGGCGGCTATCGCGAGTACCCGCATGTCGGCGCGGCGAGCGGCAAGGCGGAGACGCTGCCCTGCGCCGAATGCCATGCCCAGAAGACCTTCCGGATCGAGCCGCAGGTCGCGCGCAGCGTCCACGCCAAGAACCTGAAGGACACGTTCACCTGCTCGAGCTGCCACGACTCGCACGTCTATCAGACCGCCGCACGGCTGCGCGATCCCGCCCTGATCGTGAAGCAGGACAACGCGATGTGCATCGGCTGCCACGGCTCGGACGAGAAGTTCGCGGCCGCGGCACGTCCGCTGCCGGTGCCGAAGAAGCGGCCCGATCTCGATGCGATCCACGCCTGGCTGCCCAACACGCAGCGACACTGGGCGGCGGTGCGCTGCGTCGAGTGCCACACGCCGGCCTCCACCACGCGGAGCCTGAGCCTGTCGCACGAGGTTCTGAACAAGGACCGGGCCGAGCAGAACTGCGTCACCTGCCACACCCAGAACACTGCCTTGCGCACGCGGCTCTATCGCTGGCAGGCGGAGACCGAAGGGGCGCGGCTCGGCTTCGTCAACAGCGCCCTCATTGGGCAGGCCTATGTGATCGGCGCCACCCGCAACACCTATTTCGACACCATCGGCATCGCCCTGGTGGTGCTCGCGCTCGGCGGGGTCGCCCTGCACGGCCTCGGCCGCGTGGTGGCGGGGCTGGGACGGGGAGGCAGCAAATGAGCGAGCGCATCTTCATCCTGCCGCTGTGGATCCGCCTCTGGCACTGGAGCAACGCGGTGCTGATGCTGGTGCTGACCGTCACCGGCGTCAGCCTGCATTTCGCCTCGCCGGACGCGCCGCTGGTGCCGTTCCGGCTGTCCGTGATGCTGCACAACAATGCCGGGCTCGCCGTGGCCGGTCTCTACGTGGTCTTCGTCGTCGCCAACATCGTCTCGGGCAACTGGTGGCAGTACGTGCCCAAACCGGATGGCTTCTTCGAGCGCTGCTGGCGGCAGACCAGATTCTACGCCTATGGCATCTTCCGCGGCGAGCATCATCCCTATCCGCCGACCCTCGAGGCGAACTTCAACGCGCTGCAGCAGATCATCTACTGGGTGGTGATGTATCTCTTGATGCCGCTCCTGATCGTCAGCGGTCTCGTCTTCATGTGGCCCGACCTCGCGCCCAAGCGTGCCTTCGGGGTCGATGGCCTGCTGCCCGTTGCGGTGCTGCACTACATGGTCGGTGCCATGATCGTCGCCTTCATGGTGGCGCACATCTATCTCGGCACCACCGGGACGCGGGTGAGCAGCCTGTTCAAGATGATGGTGACGGGCTGGCACGAGGAGTGACGCGAAGGCGCCGAGACCACGATCGATCTCGGCGCCGACGTCGCATCAGGTGCGGTATTCCGCCGACTTGAAGCTGAGCCGGCGTGCCGCCTCCGGGGCCGCGGCGAGCTTGCGGATGTCGGCCCAGGTCTGCTTGTAGTTCGGGATCACCAGCTCGTTGACGCCGCCGTTGATGACGTTGCCCTGCACGCCGGTCGGGTAGGCGAACAGCATGAAGGTCTGCCGCCGCTTCGCCGAAGGCGTCGGCTGTGCCATCGCCTGGGTCGAGCCCGCGTCGTTGTAGACCTCGACCAGGTCGCCTGGCGCGACGCCGAGCTCGTTCATGTCGTCGGGGTTCATCTCGATGAACGGCCAGGGCATGCGATCCATCACGAACTCGTTGTGCTGGTCCATGAAGGCGTTCTGCCACACCATGTTGGTGCGCCCGTTGTTGATCAGGAAGGCGTACTTCGCCTTCTGCTCGGCCTTGCCGGCGGCCTGCAGGCCGCGCCACGGCGTGATCATGAACCGCGCCTTGCCATCCTTGCTCGAGAACTTGCCGTCGGTGTAGAGGCGCTTGGTGCCGACGATGCGCTCCTTGTCGATCCCCGTCGCCGGCTCCTGGAAGCCGTTGGTGCCCATTGCCCGCAGCCTGGCGTAGGTGACGTGCTGGCCGCCCTTCTCGTGCTTGTGATAGCCGTCCATGAAGGCGTCTTCCTCGGTCGCCCAGTCGAAGCCCTTGAACTGGTCCGCATAGGCCGCCTTGCCGCGCTCGCGCAGCACCCGCTCCATCGCCTTGGCGAGCCGCGCCGCGATCAGGCAATCGGGCAGGGCGTCGCCGGGCGGGTCCATGTAGCGCTCGGTGAGCCGCATGCGGCGCTCGCCGTTCATCGAGGTGAGGTTCATCTCGCCGGCGATCGCGGCCGGCAACCAGACATGGCTCGCCTGGCCGATCTGGGTCGGCACGATGTCGACGTCGACCGAGAACAGCCCGCCCTGGCGGATCGCCGTCATGATCGCGTCGACCATCGCCTGGCGATCGCCCCACGGCACCGTGTTCATGGCGTCCTTCACCATGTCGGTGCGGCGCTTGTAGACCTGCTTGAACGCCATCGCGTTCAGCGTGGTCTTGTAGTGGTCGCAGGCCCACACGTGATGGACGCCACCGCGGCCCTCGATCAGCAGCTTGTCGACATAGGCGGCTGGCCGACCCACATGGGCGTCGGAGGGACGCGAGTAGCCCTCCTGATGGCCGCCGAGGCGCACCACGCCGCCGCCGGGCCGGCCGACATTGCCGGTGGCGAGCGCGAGATTCACGATCGCCCCGTTGGTGCGGTAGTTGTCGTTGCCCCAGATGATGCCCTTCTCGTAGCCGATCATGGTGCGGCGGCGCTTGCCGCCGGCCTTCGGCTCGGCGATCCACTGCGCCGCCTTGACGATGTCCTCGGGCTTCAGGCCGGTGATGCGCGCCGCCTCGTCGATGGTGGTGCGGTTGGCCGCGACTGCGGCGGCGAAGTCGGTCAGCGGATCGGCCGTGTCGACACCACCACCGCCGGGTCGCGAGATCAAGGCCGGTCCCTGCGCGGCGGCGAGCGTGCTCGCCGCGATGAAGTCGCGGTCGATCCAGCCCTTGTCGGCAACGTAGGTGAGGAGTGCGTTGAAAAGCACCAGATCGGTGCCGGGCTCGATCGCGAGGTGCAGCACCCGGTCCTTGCCGGCTTCGGTCTCGCAGGCCGAGACCGTGAGGGTACGGCGCGGATCGACGATGACGATGCGGCCCGCCTCGACCGGCTCGCCTGGAAGCTCGCGCCGCTTCTTGTCGAGCGAGGTGCCGCGCAGGTTCGGGATCCAGTGGTTGAGGAAATAGTTGGTCTGGGTCTCCAGCGGGTTGGTGCCGACCGCGACGATGGTGTCGGCGAGCTCGGCGTCCTCGTAGCAGTTGTTCAGCTCGCCGACGCCCATGTCGCGGGTCGCGTGGACCTCGGAGTTGTAGGCGGGCCGATTGTGGATGCGGACGTTCTTCACCTTCATGGCGCCGAAGTAGAGCTTGCCGGTGCCCCAGGTGTTCTCGTAGCCGCCGGCCGAGCCGCCGTGGTCGAACATCGAGACGAACAGGCCGTCCTCGCCCTGCTCGTCGATCACGGCCGCGGTGACGCGGGCGACGAGGTCGAGCGCGTCGTCCCAGTCGGTCGGCTGCATCGCCCCGTAGCGCCACACCATCGGCGTGGTCAGGCGGGCGAGCTGGGTGCCGCGTTGCAGCGAGGTGTGGTTCTCGGCCATGCGGGCGCCGCGGATGGAGCCGAGGCCGGAGTTCACGACGCAGTCTGGATCGGGCTTGATGACCAGATGAACATCTTTCCCGTCCTGCTTGACGATGTTGTACATCGACGGTGCGTACCAGGCCGCCGTCTCGGCCGGCTGCTGCTTGCCGAGATCGACGCCGAGCTTGTTGGCGGTCGCGGCGAACCCGCCCTGCTGGTTGATCGGCCAAGTGTAGGCCTTGTAGCCGCACCCGACGATGCAGTAGTGGCAGGTGACGTTGTGCTCCTTGGCGCTGGTCGGGATGATCGGCAGGCGATCGACGTGCCGCTTGTAGGTCATGGCGATCTCCTCACAGCACGTTGTTGAGCCGGCCGTACAGAAGCTCGTCGACGCCCTCGGCGTGGATGTCGCCCTTGCCGTCGACCCGCAGCGCGTATTGCGCCAGGTTCTGGGTCGCGTGCCCCCAGATCTGCTGGCCGCCTCTCTCGCAGTCGTAGCGGGCGTAGTGCCCCGGACAGTTGAGCGTCCGGTCCTCCTTGACATAGGCGAGCGGGAAGCCCTTGTGCGGGCAGACGGTCGAGTAGCCGACGACGTCGCCGTCGGGGCCGACGCCGCCGGGCACCCGCGTGCCGAGCTTGATCAGCACGCCGGGCGCATCCTTGTCCGGATAGGCGACGGCGAGTGGCTCGTCGATCTTCAGCTGTGACAGGTTGGCGAGCCGGCGCGAAGGATACTCGACCAGGGCCGGCGCCGGGGCTGCGTCCGCGTGCGGCACCGCGGCGGCGGACGCGGCGGCGCCCGCCGCGGCGACGCCAAGGCCGCCGAGAAACCGGCGGCGGCCCACCTCGACCATCAGATCACATCGCTTCATGACGTTCTCCCTAGCCGCGACGTCGATGCGTCGGCGGTCATCATCGTTGTCGAATGGAAGCACGTCCGCCGGAGACCGGCAGACCAAGGGCTGTGCGTGATCGGCCGAAGCAGAGTTGCGCCTCCACTGGAGGGCGAACCGGCTCGGCGGAAAACGGCGGCTCAGCCTGCGTCGAACGAGACGATCGAGGTCACAGGGCTCTCCCAAATCTGATTAGTTGTTATTCTCTAATGCTAGTATCGAACTGAGGCGAACGCTAGAGAAAATCGATGCTCACACGCGCCGGGATGGTGAGTGACGCGTACATCTCGTGTAGCGACGCGACACTACGCGACACGCCGCGGCGCGTCCGTGCAGTGCGCCACCGCACCTGCACGCGCCGCCCGGGCGCGCCGTTAGACGTTCGCTGCCCGCGGGACATGCGGCGCGTCCGTGCTCGTCCCCCGCCCCGCTCCGCTCGACCAGCCGGCTCACTCGTGCCCGACTCAGCCCTCCCGTGGCACGGGCCGCGCGGCGGTGCCGCGCTCGTACCAGTCCTTGCTGCGATTGACGATCCACACCACGGACAGCATCACCGGCACCTCGATCAGCACGCCGACCACGGTGGCGAGCGCTGCGCCGGACTGAAACCCGAACAGGCTGATGGCGGCCGCCACGGCGAGCTCGAAAAAGTTCGAAGCGCCGATCAGGGCCGAGGGCCCGGCAACGCAGTGCTGCTCGCCGGCGAGGCGGTTGAGCAGATAGGCGAGGCCGGAGTTGAAGTAGACCTGGATCAGGATCGGCACGGCGAGCAGCGCGATGATCGTCGGTTGAGCGAGGATTTGCTCGCCCTGGAAGCCGAACAGCAGAACGAGCGTCGCCAGCAGCGCGACGAGCGAGACCGGCCCGAGCCGCGCCAGCGCGCGGGCGAGCGCCGGCTCGCCGCCCGAGGCGAGCAGGCGGCGGCGCATCACCTGGGCGATCGCCACCGGCACTACGATGTAGAGTACGACCGAAAGCACCAGGGTGTCCCACGGCACCGTGATGGCCGACAGGCCGAGCAGCAGGCCGACGATCGGCGCGAAGGCGAAAACCATGATGACGTCGTTGACGGCGACCTGCGACAGGGTGAAATGCGGTTCGCCTTTGGTCAGGTTCGACCACACGAACACCATGGCGGTGCAGGGGGCGGCCGCCAGGATGATCAGGCCCGCGATGTAGGAGTTGATCTGGTCCGCCGGCAGCCACGGCCGGAACAGGTATCCGACGAAGAGCCAGCCGAGCGCCGCCATCGAGAAGGGCTTGACGGCCCAGTTGATGAACAGCGTCACGCCGATGCCGCGCCAGTGCTCTCGTACCTGCCCGAGAGCGGCAAAATCGATCTTCAAGAGCATCGGGATGATCATCAGCCAGATCAGCACCGCCACGGGCAGGTTGACCTTGGCGATCTCGGCGCCGCCGACGACCTGGAAGACGCCCGGCATGAGATGGCCGAGCGCGATGCCGACGACGATGCACAGCGCCACCCAGACGGTCAGATAACGTTCGAACGTGGACATGTCGGCTCCTTCACGCGGCGTCGACGCGCCGGCCGGCGGCGTCGACCACCAGCTCGCCATCCTCCTTGCGGAACTCGCCCTGCTGCGGCGGCAGCAGGTCGAGCACCAGCTCGGAAGGGCGGCACAGGCGGACGGCGCTCGGCGTCACGACCAGCGGGCGGTTGATCAGGATCGGGTGTTCCATCATGGCGTCGACGAGCGCATCGTCGGGGAGCGCCGGATCGGCGAGGCCGAGCTCGTGATAGGGCGTGCCCTTCTCGCGGAGCAAGGCGCGCGGGGTCAGCCCGGCGCGCCGGATCAGGTCGACCAGCAGAGCACGGCTCGGCGGGCATTTCAGGTACTCGATCACGTGCGGCTCGATGCCGGCGTTGCGGATCATCGCCAGCGTGTTGCGCGAGGTGCCGCATTGCGGATTGTGGTAGATGATCACGTCCATGGTGCGGACCCGTCGTGAGTGGTGAGGCGGAAGGCCCCAGCCTCGGAGCGACCTCAGAACGAGAGGCCGGTGAGCGCGCTCTTGCTGATCGCCGTGATGTCGTCCGTCAGCGGGAGGTAGCCGAGCTGCGCGCCGTAGGTCTGGGCCTGTGGCGACAGAACCCACTGGGCGAAGTCGCGCAGCGCCTGTCCCTTGGCGCGATCGTAGTGCGGACGGAGGAACATCCAGCTGTAGGTCGTGATCGGGTAGGCGCCCGGGTCGGAGGGATCGACGACGGACGCGTCGAGCGTGTCGACCTTGGCGGCGCGACCGGCGAGAGCGAGGTCACCGGCACGCGCGGTCGGGGTCACGAGCGTGCCGGCCTTGTTCTGCAGGGCCGCCATCCGCAATCCGAGCTTCTGGGCGAAGCGATACTCCACATAGCCGATCGCGCCTTCGCTGATCTTGATGCGCCCCGCGACGCCTTCGTTGCCCGGCGCGAGCATCGTGCCCTTCGGCCAGTCGATCTGCTTGCCGACGCCCATGCCCTTGGCGCGCCACGCCGGGTCGGCGGCGGCGAGGTGCTTGACGAACGCCGCGGTGGTGCCGCTCGAGTCCTGCCGGGCGACGAGCACGATGTCGCGCGACGGCAGGGCCAGGCCGGGATTGGCGGCCCTGATGCGCGGGTCGTCCCAGCGCTTGATCCGGCCGGCGAAGATGTCGGGATAGACCTCCCGCGGCAGCTTGATCTCGCTGGTCACGCCCGGGATGTTGTAGGCGAGCACGATCATGCCGGCCGTGATCGGCACCGTCACGGCCGGCTCGCGCAGCTTTGCGGCTTCCGCCTGGGTGATGATCTCGTCGCTGCCGGCGAAATCGACCGTGCCGGCGATGAAGCGCCTGACGCCCTCGCCACTGCCGACCGCGTCATAGTCGATCGGGCCTGCACCGCGGCCGACGCTGTATTCCTCGATCCACTTCTTATAGAGCGGCGCCGCGAAGGTCGACCCAGCCCCGTGCAGCGGCGGGGCCGTGGTCGCCGGCGACGACGACTGGCTCCAGGCGGTCTCGCCGGTCAGTCCCGCCAGGGCGAGCGCAAGTACCGTCGCGATGATTGACGTGCGGCGCGATCCGGCAGTCGGCGATTCGGCAGTCGAAGAGGTCGTCATGTCGGTTTCGTCCGCGTCAGGAGAAGGAGAATCAGCATGGCGCCATCAGGCGACCTTGGAGCTTTGCGCGGTGGCGCCGTCGAGCCGGCCGATGTCGTGAAGCTTGGTTCCCAGCGCCAGCCGGTCGAGCCCCGCGATCGGCAGGGACCTGAACACGGAGATGCGGTTCTTCAGGTATTTGAAGGCCTGGACGAAGGCCCGCTCCCTCTCGATCTCGGTGCCGTCGACAGCGGCCGGATCCTCGATCCCCCAATGCGCCGTCATCGGCTGGCCGGGCCACAACGGGCACGCCTCGCCGGCTGCGTTGTCGCAGACCGTGAACACGAAATCCATCACGGGCGCGTCCGGTGCCGCGAACTCGCTCCAGCTCTTCGAACGCAGCCCCTCCGTGGGGTAGTCACCGTCGGCCAGCACCTTCAAGGCAAGTGGATTCACGGTGCCTTTCGGCTGGCTCCCGGCCGAGAACGCGTTGAACCGACCGCCGCCGTGCTTGCGCAGAATGCTCTCGGCCAGGATCGAGCGGGCCGTGTTGCCGGTGCAGAGGAAGAGAACATTGTAAATATGTCCCGTCATGGGCGTCGTCCTGCGCGTGGGAAATTCGATAGGAGGTCCTGACGCCTCGACTGCTCGGACATCGCCGCACTGCTCCGGCCGGCCGCCGCAGCAGCCGTCGAGGAGAAAGCCGGCCAACGCGCGACCAGCGGCGACATTTGCGCGATAGACGATCGAGCGGCTGCGCCGTCCGGCCGTGACGAGGCCGGCACGTGCCAACATGCCGAGATGGACGGACATGGTGTTCGCCGGCACGCCCAAACGCCGGGCGATCTCTCCGGCAGCGAGACCGTTCGGCTCGTGCTCCACGAGCAGTCGGAATACATCCAGCCGCGTCATCTGCGATAAGGCCGAGAATCCGAGGAGTGCGTCCCTTGCTTCCATAATTCCACGATAATGGAAGCGTGGAATCGACGCAAGTGCCGGCTTGTCGTCCTATCCACTTCGCCTCCACGATGTGCCGGATCGCTTCGTCGGTCTGTCGGCCGCCCCCGGCTGGTGACCGGCTAGCGGGGGAGAGAGCCTGCGCGAAGGGCAGATACTTCTCTCGTTCGGACAGGTCGGCCGCGCGGCGAGGTTGATGGACGTCGCGTCGGCGAGCCGAGTCTATCGACCGCACCGTACACGTCGGTACGCATGCGTCGAAGTTGCAGCTGCGGGAGGGGCTGCGTATCGGCGCCGGCCGCCCTTTCCGGAAACGGGCGGAGGGAAGTAACGAGGTGCTTGACCGAACGATATCTCGGACTAAAATGCGGCTATCCGCATAAGCGTGATTGCGTATGCCCTCCCAATCCGAGAACGGGACAGCCCTGATGGATCCGACGGACCTCATGTCCGCGCTCGCCGAGGAGACCCGGCTCGGGGCCGTGCGCCTCCTCTGGGACGGGCAGGAGCACTGCGTGTGCGAGCTGATGAACAAGCTCGGGGCCACCCAATCGCGGATGTCGCGTCACATGGGCGTGCTGAAGGTGGCCGGCTTGGTGGTCGATCGCCGGGATGCGCAGTGGGTTCGGTATCGCCGCAATCCGAATCTCGATCCGCGCGTCGTCGCGGTCGTCGAAGCCGTTCTGGCGCTGCCGGCGCGTGAAAAGAGGGTGGCCGCATGACCGCGTCCGACACCGAGCTGGCAACCGTCCCGCGGACGGGGCTTTGGCTCGCCGGCACGGCGGCGTTTCTGGTCGCATGGGTTCTCGTCTATGCCCAGCTTCAGCCGTTCTCTGACTGGCTCGTCGGCCAGTTGCCGCTCGCGCCCGGCAGCCATCTCGCCGACGCCGTCGCGTTCTTCGTCTACGACACCCCCAAGGTGCTGATGCTGCTCACCCTGGTGGTGTTCGGCATGGGGGTCCTGCGCAGCTGGTTTTCCCCCGAGCGCACCCGGGCGCTGCTGGCGGGGCGGCACGAAGGGGTCGGCAATGTCGCGGCCGCCGCGCTCGGCATCGTCACCCCGTTCTGCTCGTGCTCGGCCGTGCCGCTGTTCATCGGCTTCGTCAGCGCCGGGGTGCCGCTCGGCGTCACCTTCTCGTTCCTGATCGCCGCCCCGATGGTCAACGAGGTCGCGCTCGGACTGCTGCTCGCGCTGCTCGGATGGAAGGTGGCGCTCGCCTATCTCGGCTTCGGCCTCGGCATCGCCATCGTGGCCGGCTGGGTGATCGGACGCTTCCATCTCGAGGGCTGGCTGCAGGACTGGGTCCGCAACGTGCGCTCGAGCGCCGCCGAGATCCCCGACGTCGAGGTCACGATCGTCGATCGACTGAAGGCCGGCATCGAGGCCGTGGTCGACATCGTCGGCCGCGTCTGGATCTGGGTCATCGCCGGCATCGCGGCCGGCGCCTTCATCCATGGCTATGTCCCGGCCGACCTGCTCGCCGCGATCATGGGGCGCGACGCCTGGTGGTCGGTGCCGGCGGCCGTCGTGCTCGGCGTGCCCATGTACTCCAACGCGGCCGGCATCATCCCCGTGGTCGAGGCGCTGCTCGGCAAGGGCGCGGCGCTCGGCACCGTGCTTGCCTTCATGATGAGCGTCATCGCGCTCTCGGCGCCGGAAATGATCATTTTGCACAAGGTGCTCACCGCGCGGCTGATCGCCGTCTTCGTCGCCGTGGTCGCGACCGGCATCCTGGCCGTGGGGTTGCTGTTCAATCTTCTGTTCGCATAGGAGTGCATCGTCATGAAGGACGTCAAGGTTCTCGGTCCCGGCTGCAAGCGCTGCGTCACCACGGCCGACATGGTGAAGGCCGAAGCCGACCGGCTCGGCATCGCGGTCACCATCGAGAAGGTCACCGACTATGCGGCGATCGCCGGCTACGGCATCGCGTCGACGCCCGGCGTCGTCGTCGACGGCAAGGTCGTCCATGCCGGCGGCCTGCCGAAGGCCGAGGACATCGCTCGGTGGCTCGCTTGAGCGTGACCGACCTCTCTTCCTGAAACTTGCTCACGCTGGGGGACGAACGGTCCGGCTGGTCCCAACAGCAATCACGACGATGCGTGACGGTGTCCGGCCACGCGGGCCGGACACCTCGCGCGCGACCGACTACAATGCCGGTCGGCCCGACGAGGTGACGGCGATGCGCGATGTCGCGCGTCGTCACCGTGCCGGCGCGACGGTCGATCTTGGTCGGAGTCGAGGTCGCGCGTCCCGCGCGGCGCGTCGCGGCTCAGAATGCGGCCTCCTCGAACGTGGTCACGGATCGGCCGCCGGCCATGATGACGGCGAACAGCGCGCCGGTCTCGGGCAGCATGTGGTCGAAGAAGAAGCGGGCGGTCGCGAGCTTCGCGGCGTAGAAGCGATCCGGGTCGCGGCCGGCGTCCCCGGCGCCCGATTCACCCGCGCTCACTTCACCGGCGCCGGCCTCACCCGTGCCGCGCTCGTGCGCGTCGGTGCGGGCGAGCGCGAGGGCGGCCATCCGGGCCCACAGATAGGCGAGCGCCACGAGGCCGAACAGGCGCAGATAGTCGGACGCCGCGGCGCCCGCCTCGTCGGGATCGGCGAGGCCGGCCCGGGCGATCTTCGCGGTCGCCTGCTGCAGCCGCACGAACGCCTTGTCGAGCGGTCGCACGAATTCGGCGAGCGCCGCGTCGTCGCGATGCGCCTCGAGCCACGCGGCGACCGGGTGGAAGAAGCGGCGCAGCGGACGTCCGGCGGCGAGGCCGAGCTTGCGGCCGACCAGGTCGAGCGCCTGCACGCCGTTGGTGCCCTCGTAGATCATCGCGATGCGGCCGTCGCGGACGTGCTGCTCCATGCCGTTGTCCCGGATGTAGCCGTGCCCGCCCAGCACCTGGACGCCGAGATTGGTCGCCGCGAAGCCGAGATCGGTCAGCAGCGCCTTGACGATCGGCGTCATCAGGGCGACGAAATCCGCCGCCTCCCGGCGGACGGCGGGATCGGGAGGCTGTGTCTCGAGGTCGAGATGGCGCGCCGTCCACACGGCGAGCGCCCGACAGCCCTCGACGATCGCGCGCTGGGTGAGCAGCATGCGGCGCACGTCCGGATGCACGACGATCGGATCGGCCGGCCGCTCCGGATGCTTCGCGCCGGACGGCGCTCGCCCCTGGAGGCGCTCGCGCGCATAGGCGACGGCGCCCTGGTAGGACGCCTCGGCGAGCCCGAGCCCCTGCACGCCGACCGCGAGCCGCGCCGCGTTCATCATCGTGAACATGGCGCGCAGGCCGGTGTGCGGCGCGCCGACCAGCCAGCCGGTGGCGTCGTCGAAATGGATCGTGCAGGTCGACGATCCGTTGATGCCCATCTTGTGCTCGATGCCGCCGCAACGGACGCCGTTGCGCCGGCCCGGTGCGCCGTCGTCGCCTAAGGTGCCGTCCGCGGCGGGCAGGAGCTTGGGCACCACGAACAGGCTGATGCCCTTCACGCCGTTCGGCGCGCCGGCGATCCGGGCCAGCACCAGATGGACGATGTTGTCGGCGAGGTCGTGCTCGCCCGCCGAGATGAAGATCTTCGTCCCGGTGAGCCGAAAGGAGCCATCGTCGTGCGGCACCGCGCGGGTGCGCAGCAGACCGAGATCGGTGCCGCAATGCGGCTCGGTCAGGCACATGGTGCCGGTCCAGGTGCCGTCGACGAGACGCGGCAGGATCTGCTGCTTCAGCGCCGCCGAGGCGTGGCCGTTCAAGGACCGGTAGGCGCCCTGGCTCAGCCCCGGATAGATGCCGAAGGAGAGGTTGGCGGACGAGATCATCTCCTGCACCAGCGTCGTCACGGTCGCCGGCAGCGGCGTGCCGCCGTGCTCCGGGTCGCAGCCCATCGCGGTCCAGCCGGCCTCGCGAAAACGCCGATACGCCTCGGCAAAGCCCGACGGCGTGCGCACCGTGCCGTTCTCGAAGATGCAGCCTTCCTCGTCGCCGACGCGGTTCAGCGGCGCCAGCTCGGTCTCGCAAAAGTGCCCCGCCGCGGCGAGGACCTGGCCGATCTCGTCGGCCGGATGCTCCTCGTCCGCCGGCAGACGGATCGGCACGAGGGCCGGGATCAGCTCGTCGAGCACGAAGCGCATGTCGCGCAGCGGCGCACGATAGGCCGGCATGGCGCGTCTCCCTCGTCGTGATCAGTTCCGCAGCGGCTTGCCGGTGGTCAGCATCGCCTCGAGCCGGGCCAGCGTGCCGGGCTCGCGGACCAGGCGCAGGAGCTGGGCCCGCTCCAGCGCCAGCAGATCGTCCTCGGCCAGCGTGTCGGTGACGTCGGTGGCGCCGCCCGAGAGCACGTCGGCGAGCGCGCCGGCGACCACCACGTCGTGCGGCGTCGCCTTGCCGCGCTTGCGCAGGTCGCGGATCGCCATGCCGAGCGCGACCCGCCCGGCCGGCCCGGGGAGCACGAGGCGGGGCGGCGCGGGCGGCGCATAGCCGTCCACCATCGCCAGCGCCCGCGCCTTGGCGTCGGCGAGCAGGCGATCGCGGTTCATCGTGATGCCGTCGCCGGCGCGCAGGAACAGCAGCTCCTTCGCCTGCGCGGCCGACCTCGCGACCATCGCGGTGCCGACCGTCTCGAACACCTTGACGACCGGCGGCATCGGGCCGCGCGGCAGCGTCGCGACCGTGCTCCACCGGTGCAGCATCTCCTTGCAGCCGCCCCACGCGGGGACGAGGCCGACACCCGCCTCGACCAGCCCGATATAGGTCTCGGCATGCGCCTGCACGGCGTCGCAATGCAGGAGGATCTCGCAGCCGCCGCCGAGCGCCAGGCCGGCCGGCGCGCCGACCACCGGGAACGGCGCGTATTTGAGCGCCCGGTAGGTCTCCTGGCCTTCGGCGACGCGCGCCTCGATCTCGCTCCACGCCGCGATGTTGGCGGCGAACAGCGCGAGGCCGAGATTGGCGCCGACCGAGAAGCTTTCGCCCTCGTTGTAGACGACGAGCGCCCGGAACTCCCGCTGCACGCGCCCGATCGCGTCGCGCAGCAGCGCCAGCACGTCGGGATCGATCGTGTTCATCTTGGTGGTGAACGAGACGCAGGCGACCCCGTCGCGGATGTCCCACAGCGCGGCGGCGGAGTTGCGCAGCACCGGCGGGGCAGCGCGTGCGACGTCCTCCAGCAGCAGCACGCCGTCGGGTCGCACGACGTCGCGATGACGTCCGTCACGGCCTATGACCTGGAGCCGTCCGTCGGTGACCCGGTAGAAGCTGCGCGCCGTCGCCGCGGCGAGTGCGGGCGGCACGGCGTGGCCGTCGCGGGCGAGGCGCTCGGTGACCCAGGTCGGGCCGAGCCGATCGATCAGCGCGAACGGCCCGTGCGTCCAGCCGTAGCCGAGCCGCATCGCCGTATCGATCGCGGCGACGTCGTCGGCCGCGTCGCCGAGCAGCGAGGCCGCATAGGCGAGCGTCGCGCCGAGCACCCGCCACGCATAGGCGCCGTGCGGGCTGTCGTGATCGAGCAGGGCGGCGAGCGAGCCGTCGGACTCGGCGATCGCCGCGACGTCGGGCTTGCGGGCGGGACGGACCTCGCCGGTCGCCAGATCGACGGCGTCCTTGCGGCCACTGGTGCGATCATGTCGATAGAAGCCGCCGCGGCCCTTGCGGCCCGTGAAGCCCTCGGCGATCAGCCGCTCGACGAGGGGCAGGGGCCGGACCCGGGCCTGGAACGCATCCTCGGCCGGCAGCGCCGCGGCGAGGCTCGCCGTGATCTGCGGCATCAGGTCGAGGCCGACCAGGTCGATGAGCCCGAACACGCCGGTCTTCGGCAGCCCCATCGGCTTGCCGAACAGCGCGTCGACGTCCTCGATCGCGAGCCCCGCATCGATCGCCTCGACCACGGCGGTCTGCAGCCAGAAGGCGCCGAGCCGGTTGGCGACGAAGCCCGGCCGGTCGCGGCAGCGCACGATCGTCTTGCCCAGGCGAATGTCGGCGAAGCGCGTCACCGCCGCCACGGCGTCGGCGCGGGTGCTCGGCCCGGCGACCAGCTCGAGCAGCCGCATGTAGCGCGGCGGGTTGAAGAAGTGGGTGATCAGGAAATCTTCTGCGAAGCAGTCGGGGAGGCCGTCGGTCAGGGTCGCGAGCGGCAGCGTCGAGGTGTTGGAGGAGACGACGCTGCCCGGCCGCCGCGCCGCCTCGATCCGCGCGTAGAGCGCCCGCTTGACGTCGCGCCGCTCGGTCACCGCCTCGACGATCCAGTCGGCCTCGGCGAGGGCGTCGAGATGATCCTCGATGTTGCCGGGCGTCACCAGCTTCGCGGCGCCCGCGCTCATGAACGGCGCCGGCTCGGTCTTCAGCAAGGCCGCAATCGCCCGTTCGGCGAGCACGTCGCGGCGCGTGGCGCCGGGCGGCACGACGTCGAGAAGCCGCACCGGGACGCCGGCATTCGCGACATGGGCGGCGATGCCGGCCCCCATGACGCCGGCTCCGATCACGGCGACGCGGCCGATCTCCGCCATCACACCGCCTCCAGCACGGTGGCGATGCCCTGGCCGCCGCCGATGCACTGGGTGGCGAGCGCGTAGCGGCCCTTCTCGCGCGCCAGCAGGCTCGCCGCCTTGCCGACGATGCGGGCCCCGGTGGCGCCGAGCGGATGGCCGAGCGCGATGGCGCCGCCGTCGAGATTGACCTGGTCGAGCGAGAGCTGGAGGTCGCGGATGCAGGCGAGCGCCTGCGCCGCGAAGGCCTCGTTGAGCTCGACGACGTCCAGGCGGTCGGTCGTGAGGTCGGCGCGGGCGAGCGCCTTGCGGGTCGCCGGCACCGGGCCGATGCCCATCAGCTCGGGCGCGCAGCCGGCGACCGCGACCGACCGGATCGCGGCGAGCACGGGCAGGTCGTGTGCCGTCGCGTAGTCCGCGGCGCAGACCAGCACGGCGGCGGCTCCGTCGGTGACGGGCGAGCTGGTGCCGGCCGTCACGGTGCCGTCGGCATCGAAGGCCGGAGCGAGGGCGGCGAGCCCTTCGGCCGTGGTGTCGGCTCGGATGCACTCGTCGGCCGCGACGTCGTCGCGCCGCGTCGGCACGGCGGCGATCTCGCGGCTCAGCCGGCAGGCGTCGCGGGCGGCGGCGGCGCGGCGCTGCGAGCGCAGCGCGAAGGCCTCCTGGTCGTCGCGCGAGATCGACCAGCGCGCCGCCACCGCCTCGGCGGTCTCGCCCATGCCGTGATAGGCCCCGGGCCACGCCTCCGCGAGGGCCGGATTGGGCAGGGGGTTGAAGCCGAGCATCGGCACCCGGCTCATGCTCTCCACGCCGGCGCAGACGAACACGTCGCCGGCATTCATGGCGATCGCGCCCGCGGCCGCGTGCACGGCCGACATCGACGACCCGCAGAAGCGATTGACCGTGGCGCCACCGGCCGCCTGCGGGAGGCCGGCGAGCAGCGCGACCATGCGGCCGAGATTGAGCCCCTGCTCGCCCTCGGGAAAGGCGCAGCCGACCAGCACGTCCTCGATGTCGTCCGGCCGCACGCCGGTCGCGGCGATCAGGGCGCGCACCACATGGGCGGCGAGGTCGTCGGGCCGCACCGTCGCGAGCCCGCCCTTGCGGGCCGGCGTGAAGGGCGAGCGGACATAGCCGGCGATCACGGCTCTCCTCATCACGAACCTCCCTGGTCGGCGCCGGCCGACGCCGCGGCGCGCGCACGCAGGGCGGACGTGATCGGCGACGCGGACATGATCGGCGACGCGGGTGCGATCAGGCGACCTGCGCCTTCTCGGTCCTGGCGGCCTCCTCGGCGATCAGCTCCTTCTTCGAGAGCTTGCCGATCATGGTGCGGGGGAGGCTGTCGCGGAACTCGATCTCGCGCGGCATCTCGGTGCGCGAGATCTGCTCGGTCAGAAAGCCGCGCAGCTCGTCGACGGTCGCGGTTGCGTTCGCCCGCAGGCTGACGAAGGCCTTGGGCACCTCGCCGCGATAGGGATCCGGAACCCCGACACCACCGCCTCGCGCACTGCCGGATGGCGATACAGTGCCTCCTCGATCATGCGCGGATAGACGTTGAAGCCGCCGCACAGGATCACGTCCTTGATGCGGTCGACGACGTGGAGATAGCCGTCCGGGTCGCGATAGCCGATGTCGCCGGTGCGCAGCGCCCCGTCGACGAAGGTCGTCCGCGTCTCGTCGGGCCGCCGCCAGTAACCGCTCATGACCTGCGGCCCGCGCACGCACAGCTCGCCCTTCTCGCCGTCGCGGAGGCGGCGCGACGGCCGCGCGGGATCGCGGATCTCGACCGTGGTGCCGGGGAGCGGCAGGCCGATCGAGCCGGCCCGCGCGGCGTCGAGCGGATTGCAGGTCACGACCGGCGACGCCTCGGAGAGCCCGTAGCCCTCGACCAGACGGCAGCCCGACGCCGCCTCGAAGCGTCGGCGCACCTCGTCCGGCAGCGGCGCCCCGCCGGAGATGCAGACGCGCAGATGCGGCAGCGTCACGCCGGCCTTCTCGGCCGCCTCGGCGACCGCCGTGTAGAGCGTCGGCACGCCGGGCAGCATGGTGGCGCGCTTGCGGATCAGCGTCTCGAGCACCTTGCGGGCGTCGAAGCGCGGCAGCAGGATCAGCTCGGCGCCGATCCGCAGGCCGAGATTCATCGCGACCGTCATGGCGTAGATGTGGAACAGCGGCAGGACGACGAGCATGCGCTCGGCCCCCGGCCGGGCGTCCGGAATGACCGTGAGGAGCTGCTCGGCATTGGACGCGAGGTTCGCCTGGGTGAGCATCGCGCCCTTGGGCACGCCGGTGGTCCCGCCCGTGTACTGCAGGACCGCGACGTCGCGGGCCGGATCGGTCGTGACTGGACGCAGGCGCCCGTCGTTCTCGACCAGGCGGGCGAACGGGACGTGGCGGAGATCGCGGGGCACCGCCGCGCGCTGGCTGCGTCCGAAGGTCGAGAACAGCAGGCTTCTGGTCGCCGGCAGCACGTCGCCCAGCGCGCAGACGACGATGCGCTCGAGACCGGTGTCGTCGAGCAGCGCCGCGATCTTGGGATAGATCAGCCGGAGATCGAGCGTCACCATCAGGGTGGTGCCGGAATCCTCGACCTGATGCTTCAGCTCCGGAACCGTGTATAGCGGATTGAAGCTGACCACGATGCCGCCGGCTTTCAGCACGGCGAAATAGCTGATCACGTGAAACGGCGTGTTGGGCAGGCAGAGCCCGACCCGCACACCGGGTCGCACGCCGAGCTGCTGAAAGCCGCAGGCCGCCTTGTCGACCAGCTCGCCGAGTCGGCGGTACGTGTATGTCCGGCCATGAAAGTCGATCGCCGGACGGTCCGGATGGTCGGCCACCGCACGATCGAGGAGGTCGACCAACGACGGCGCCCGGGACGTCAGGACCGGCGGCACGGCAGGCGACTTGCCGAACATGCGAATGTCCCTCGTCTGACGTCGGATGGCCGTCCGACGTGCCACGGCCCCGTCGTCGGACCAAGCCGAGCGACCCGGGTAAGTTCCCGGACGGCGGTTCGATATTATGTCGCGAGCGCGCGCAGATCGGACGCGCCGATCAGACTGGCGTCGGGCCGCATGCGCGCGCCATCGATCCGGCCTGCCGGCCGTCGCCGCACCACGCGATCGTCGTCGGCCTCGCCGCGGCAACGGCCGACGCGCGGATCCGCTGGCGCGGCTGATCATCGGTGCGGCGCGAGTGCAGGGGCGTGTCGGAGACGAGACTCAGGAACGTCGAAATAGAGCCGACATTGTCTCGGCAACGAGGTCGTCGGACCTGGACTCGTAGAACACGATCGGAGCGACGATGAGAGAGCGCATTCGTGAGTATCGCACGGCCCTGGTCGAGGTGGTGATGCGCCGGACGGATCGCAGCCGGGCGATCGATCGCGTGAACGTGCTTGTCGGCGGAGCCTTCGCGACGTTGTTCGTGGTGCTGCTGCTGCAGGCGTCGCTCGAGGCCGGCACCGACATCGCGCGCTTCGCGAGCCTGCCCTTCGTGGCCGTCACGGTCGCGATCGCGGTTCTGCTGGCCCTCGAGGTCGCGGCGGCGATCGGGCGCCTCACGTCCGAACGCTGAGCGTCGGTCACGCGGTTCTGCTCGGTCGCTGCCGGCCGCAGTTCCCGGCGGCCGATCCGGCACGCGCGGGCGTGGGATCGAGAGTCGGCCGTCGCACCTTCGACGACAGCCCCGGCCGCACCGGTCGGTCGGCGCCTCGGTGTTCGCTGGACATCGGCAATGCCGTCGGGCGTGCGATCCCGATCTGGGCATCAGTACTCTCCCGGATCGTGCGCGCTCGGCGGGACAAGACGGCCGGCTCGAGATCGTCGACGCGACCCTCACGTCCGCCCCGACGGCAGGCCGACGGCCGCGGCGATCGGCCTCCATCGCAACTTTGTCCTGAAGAATGAAGCCATTCGGCGATCTCACAGGGCTCGCGCCGGCGCGTCGTTTCGCCGATGCGATCGTCTGCTGGATCGCGCTCGCCGACGAGGCTTGCGAGTCGGCCGGCGAGCAGACGTATTCCTAACAGTGAAATTGTTCCGTACTCCGTAACGCGCGTGTCGCGATCCTGATTCAGATCAACGATGCGGCCTGTTGCATGTGTGCGTGATCAGATGCTGGCTATCGTGTCTCCGTCGGGAGGTGCGCCATGCGCACCGGCTTGGATCGCGCCGAGCTGTTCGAGGAGAGGATCGCGACCGACGCCGTCGGCTTCGCCGAGGCGACGATCGCCGGGTTGCTCGCGTTCGTCGGCACCAGCGCCGCCGCGAAGCGCAAGCTCGGCTTGAGGGCGGTGAGCCGTCGGGCCGACGGTTGGCCTGCCTGGTATGTCTGGTTGGCGGGGCGAGCCGACGCCTTCGAGATCGTGCTGGTTCCCTCGGACGAGGACGGCGCGACGGGCGTCGACGGGATCGAGCTGGCGATCCGCTGCTTCCCCGATCCCGCCGACGAGACGCTGTTCGCGACCTTCACGGACGCGGAGCAGGAGGCACGGATCTCGGCCGTCTTCGATCGGACCGGCACACCCGCCGTCGGCGCGGCCGGCGATCTCGACCCGAGCCTCTATCACGTCGGCACGATCGGTCTGGTGCCTCGGGCCGGCGGCTGGGTCGACCTCACTCTGTCGACCCAGGACGTCTGGTGCGAGATCGAGACGTCCGCGTGCGGACCGCGCCGGCGCCGGTCGGTCCCCGGGACCGCCCTGTCGGCGCCGATCGTCGATCTCCTGGTCTGCGCCCATGCCCTGGTCGGCCGGCAGCCGCCGGCGGCCGTCGAGATCCGGTCGGCGCCGGGCCTCGTGTGGCATCTCGGTCCCGGTGACAGCGCGACGGTCCGTCCGGACCCGGACCTGTCCGCCCTCGAGATCCGCGTGACCGGGCTGCCGCGTTTCGGGGTTCCGCTGGATCGGCAGCGGCTGGCGCCGGCCCGGCTGGACGCCGCTGCCGGCGGCTGCTTGTGGCTGTGGCACACCGGACCGGAGCGTCCGCCTGCCGTCGCGTCGTTCGATCTCGCCTCCTGGTGGGACGCCGCCGGATGGCGGCTGCCGCCGATCGGCGCGATGTGCGGCTGCCACGCGGGCGAGGTCGGCGTCGCCGGGCGCGACGAGCCCGCGCCGTCGCGTCCTCCGCCCGGCGAGGGAGGTCGCGCATGAGCGCCGCGCCGGTCACCCGCCGCGCCTTCCTCGGCTTCCGCCTCGCCGGCCTGCCCGACCGGGACGGCGGCGAGATGATCACCTCCGACACCCCCGGCTCCCCGGACGACCCGTTCGCCTCCTACCACATCGCGTGTGCGCTGGTGAACGAGGCGCGACCGTTCCTCGCCGACGAGGCCCGCCGGTACGGAATCAGCATGGAGAACCGAACCGATCTCGAGATCTGCAAGGCGATCTTCGCCAAGGCCGCGCCGCCGACCGACTGACGCATCCCCCGACGACAGCCGACCGACACGGGACCTCGGCGTCCGAGCTGTGTCGAACAGCACTGTTTCGAACAGCACTGTGTCGAACCTACCCAGGGAGGCCCATATGGGGGCTCAATCCGGAACCGCGAGCGAGCGGTACGGCGCGGGGTGGCTGGAGGAGCGCAAGCTGACCGCCCGCTGGCCGTGGCCCGTCACGCACGCCGTCAACGTCGTCTGCCTGCTGTCCGTGTTCTTCGTGACCTGGTGGATCTTCCAGGATCCGCGCGGGATCATGCGGCTCTACACGCCGTATGTCGGCTACATGTACACCCGCTGGCTGCTCATCATCCTGATCTGGATGGTCTACATCTTCCAGTTCTGGCCGATGCGCCGCGTGCAGCTCGAGACCTGGCATCCGCTCGTCAAGGCGATGATCGCGCTGCCGGTCGCCGTCGCGATCATGATGCTGGTGATCCACGGCTTCTTCCAGTGGTTCCTGGGCTCGCTCGGGATCACCTACTTCAACCCCGAGCGTACCGCCGCCTTCCCGCGCATGACCCGGTTCTTCGCCGAGGAGTACGCGGCGCTGGCGATCCTGATGTTCGCCGCCCTGGCGAGCTGGCTGTCGCCGGCCTGGGTGGTGGGCATGGAGCGGGCGCCGTGGCGGAACGAGCCCCAGCCCGTGCAGGGGATCACGATCCTGATCGTGACGTTCTTCCTCTCGACGGTGCTGTACTTCGTCACCATGCATCCGCACATGGGCATTCTCTACTATCCGTGGCAGCAGTTTACCGCGGTGTCGCCGCCCTACTGGGAGGATTTCGCCAACACGGTCAGCGGCAACTTCCACATCTCGTGGATCATGTGCGCGACCGTCGTCGTCTGGCTGGTCGAGACGGTCTGGGAGCGTTGGCCGTTCAAGCTGATCAGGCACGCCTGGACGCGTCGGGTCGTCACCTTCTTCGGCATCGTCGCGATCGCCTGGGCCTTCCACCTGTTCTTCTACTTCGCGCTGGAGCTCTACATGGGGCCGGTGATCCGCGGCACCCGCAACGAGAACGCGC
Source organism: Rhodoplanes sp. SY1 (assembly GCF_046000175.1). Classification (NCBI taxonomy): domain Bacteria; kingdom Pseudomonadati; phylum Pseudomonadota; class Alphaproteobacteria; order Hyphomicrobiales; family Nitrobacteraceae; genus Rhodoplanes; species Rhodoplanes sp. SY1. The sequence goes on along the minus strand of NZ_JBEOMB010000020.1, from coordinate 65,419 downwards.
CCGATTGGCGGTGGCTTCACGTCGGCGAGATCATGATCTTCTTCCTGTTGCCGGCGCTCTATCTCCACTTCTACTGCGGCAACAGGCCGACCCGGTTCTCGACGCCCGTCAACGTGGCGCTGCGGACCCTGATCGTCGCGATCGGTGGCGTCGCGCTGATGATCGTCTATTACAACATCAGCCACCTCGCTCTGGGGACCCAGCGCGGCGTCTCTCAGCCCGAGCAGTTCCCGATGATCCCGACCATCTGGCTCATCAACGTGATGCTGCTGCATCACTGGTACATGGACAACTGGCCGGCCTGGCGCCTGACGGTCCCGCGGACCGCCGAGGACGCCGTGCCCGTGCGGCCGCAGATCGCCGCCGTTCCGGCCGAGTGAGGAGAATCGTCATGTCCGACACCCTCAAGATGAGCGCCGGCTTCGTGGTCGGCATCGGCGTGGGCATCGCCCTCTACTTCGCCGTGGTCGCGCTGCTGCCGATCGTCGGCAAGATGAACCTGGTCTTCCTGTGACGGCGGCGCGCGGTGCCGCGCGCCGGCGCCGCGCCCGTGTCACGACACGGAGCTTCGTCATGTCCGAACAGAAACCCGAGGTCAGCCGCCGCACCTTCGCGGGCGGCGTCGCGGCCGGCACGCTCGCCGGCGCGGTCGGCACCATGGGCGTGTACTCCTACTCGCCGTGGCGCCAGCGTCACTTCGTCAAGGCCGAGCCGACCCGCCGCCAGATCGGCGAGGTCAAGAGCGTCAAGGTGACGAACATCAGCGAGACGAGCTGGTTCGACAACCGAACGCTGATGAACGACATCCGCGGCGCCGGCGGTCTTCTGGTCAACCAGTACACCTACAACTGGGCGCCGTTCACCGACGTCAAGGGCAAGCTCGGCAAGGGCAGCTACGAGCAGGGTGTGCGCAACATCCAGCCCTATCTTGCCAAGGCCAATCTGGAGGAGGCCTGGGCCTTCCAGATGGAGAACGCCGTCAACCCGCTCAACTCGGGTGGCTTCTCGGCGCTGATCGAGGTGGAGACGCTGGAGGGGGAGACCAAGCGGATCCTGCTCGACTCCGGCTGGTCCTTCGACTGGATCGACAAGTCGTTCCAGCGCGAGGGCATCGACAAGATGCTGGCCGAGAACAAGATCGACATCTTCATCGTCTCGCACGAGCACTTCGACCACTTCTGGGGCGTCCCGGTCGTGTTCAAATACGCGCCGACGATCAAGACCTACTATCCGAAGGGCTTCTACGCCGAGGGACTCGACTATTTCGACGTCGCCGGCCATCGCGGCGAGCGGATCGAGACGCAGCCCGGCCTCACCGTCCTGTTCCCGGGCGCCGCGCTCTACAACTTCCAGACCCCGATCATCTGCCGGGTGTTCGGCGAGCAGTCGCTGTTCTTCAACGTGAAGGACCGCGGCCTCGTCACCATCACGGGCTGCTGCCATCAGGGCATCCTGCAGTTCGCGTCGGTGGCGCAGCGCGCCGTCGAGGCCAAGAAGCTCTACGGCCTTTATGGCGGCCTGCACGTCTCGCCGTTCGAGGAGTGGGATCCGAAATACGACGACCTCGTCGCCGTGTTCAAGAAATGGGGCTTCGAGAAGGTCGCCTGCAATCACTGCACCGGCATTCTCACGGCCCGCAAGCTGCAGGAGGCCGGCATCGGCATCGTCAGTGGCACGGCGCGGTTCCGCTCCAAGGACACGGCCTATCTGGGCAACGGCGACCAGGTGACGTTCGCCATGACCGACGACGACAAGCCGACCGTGCTGGTCCCGGCGGGCTCGGCGTCGGCGGCGCCGGCCCCGGCCGGCGGCGGCGTGAAGTACTGAAAGCCGCGGATCGGGAGAAAACCCGACCGTCGCCCCGGCCGCGCATCCGGCCGGGGCGATCGATCGCGACGGCGCTCCGCTCGTCGCGTCGCGCGTCACCCGCCCGGCGCCGGCGGCCCGGATCCGAAATCCGCCGGCATCTGCACGGCCACGACGGTGCCGCGGGCCGTGACCACGCCGCCCGCCCGCACCTCGGTCTCCACCACGACCTTGCGGCCCTTGATCTCGACGGCGCGTCCGCGGATCTCGAGCGCCCCGTCGATCGGGGTCGGCTTCAGGTAATCGACATGCAGCGAGCCGGTGACGAAGCGGAACGCCGGCAGCGTGTCGAGGCCGCGACCGTCGTGGCGATACATCGCAGCAGCAGCCGTCGCGGTGCTGTGGCAGTCGATCAGCGAGGCGACGAGCCCGCCATAGACGAAGCCGGGGATCGCCGTGTGATAGGGCTCCGGCGTGAAGCGCGTGACGGTCTCGTCGCCGTCCCACACGGTCTTGATCCGGTGTCCGTGCGCGTTCAATCGCCCGCAGCCGTAGCAGTGCGCTACGGCGTCGGGATAGTGGTCCTGGAACGCATCCATGCACGTGTCTCTTGTCGGTCGGCGGGGCGGCAGCGTCGCGATGCGCGCGGGGCGCCTGTGCCGAGCGGCGCGGCATCGATGGTGGCGGCAACGGACGCCGTGACGCGCGACGATGTCCTCGAACGAGGCCGTCAGGCTAACGTCAGCCCGGCCGGTACACAATGTCGCCGGTCGATCGATCTCGACGGCGCGTTCCTCTCGATCGGAGCGTCGGCGAGCGCGACGGCCAAGGGGCGTACGGACAACGGGGCGTGGAGGGACGGGGGCAGGACAGGAGACCTGCGATGAGACATCTTCGTTCGCGTGCGGCGCTCGGCGCGCTGATCGTCGCCGTGGCGGCCGGATCGGCGTTTGCCCAGAAGGGGACCGGCGAAGCCACCGGGATCGCCCGCCGGGCCGAGAAGCCGCCGATCGTGACGCTCGCCGGGACTGTGACGGACACCAAGATCGGGCCGTGCAAGCTGACCACCGGACGCGCCTCGGAAGGCGCGCATCTGATCGTCCGGACCGGCGACAAGACGATCAATCTCCACCTCGGCCCGTCGGCGGCGGTCGCCGACGTTCTGAAGGCCGCGCCGGTCGGCCGGTCTATCACGGTCGACGGGTTCCGCACCGACCGCATGCCGGCCGACGCCTATGTCGCCAAGTCCGTGAAGGTCGACGATCGGACCTTCACGTTGCGCGACGACTCGCTCCGGCCGACCTGGGCGGCGGGCCGCGGTCGCGGGCGCGACGCGTGGACCGGTCGCGGTCCGGGATGGCGGCGCGGCTACGGCGGCTGCTTCTGACGGCACGGCCGGCCGAGGAGGTCGGCTCCCGGCCGGCCGCCAGGGTGACTTGGTCACAGACCACCGGCGTCGCGCAGCCTAGATCTCGCTCATTGGACCGAGGCAACAACGAGCGAGGACGACATGCTTGCGAAGAACATGGGATTGATCGACCGGGTGCTGCGCGCCGTGCTCGGCGCCGGCCTGATCGCCTGGGCGCTGGCCGGCGGCCCGGTCTGGGCCTGGATCGGCGTCGTTCCGCTCTTCACCGCCGCGGTCGCGCGCTGCCCGCTCTACTCGATCATCGGCATCAAGACCTGCGCCGTCTCGAAGGCCTGACCTTCGACCGTCCCGATGCGGTCGGCGCCCCCCGTGTCGGGGGGCGCCGCGCCGGACATGAATCCGATCGAACGGCTCGGCCCATCGCCCCGACCGTCGAGTCTTCTCACGTCGGTCGCGTCGTCGGTCCGGGGCCGCTGTGGGCTCCGCCGGCGTCGGTGCCGGTCGTCCTTCGCGGGTCGAAGCGCGAGACCACCCGGCCGCCCTCCAGCCGGACGATCTCGTCCATGCGATCGAGCCGCGCCGGGCGGTGGGTCAGGAGCAGCAGCGACCCGACGCCGGGGGCATCGAGCAGCGCGTCGAGCAGCCGCGCCTCGGTGTCGGGGTCGAGCCCTTCGGTCGGCTCGTCCAGAATCAGGATCGGCCGACCTGCAACCAGGGCGCGGGCGACGAGCAGGCGCCGGCTCTCGCCGCCCGAGAGCTTGGTGCCGTGGGCCCCCACGAAGGTGTCGAAGCCCTCCGGCAGCGCCTCGACGAAATCGAGGATCTGCGCGACCCGGCACGCCTCGCGCAGGCGCTCCTCGTCGGCGTTCGGATCGCCGAGCAGGAGATTGTCCCGGATCGTCGTCGCGAACAGGTGGTCGCGCTGGCCGACGAGCGCGATCCGGCTGCGCACCGCCGCGCCGGTCAGGCGACCATAGGGCACGTCGCCGAGCGCGAGCCCGCCGGCCTGCGGGAGCTCGAAACGCATCGCGAGCTGCGCCAGCGTCGACTTGCCCGCGCCGCTCGGCCCGACCACGGCGATCCGGCGGCCGGCTGGCAAGTTTAGCGTGATGCCGTCGAGCGTGCCGTGCGTCGCGCCGGGATAGCGGAACGAGACGGCGTCGAGACGCAGGTCGGTGGCGCACGGCAGCGGCACGGGTTCGGCCGGGTCGGGGGCGCCGGGCGGCCGGTCGGCGATCTCGAACACCCGGTCGGCCGAGGCGACGACCGCGGGTATCGCCTGCACGGCGAGCGGAACCGCGGCGACCGCGTCGAACAGCGCGAGGCCGAGCAGCGCCAGCATCGGAAGGTCGGCCGGCGCCAGCGCCCCGGCCGCCACGGCGGGCAGGCCGAGCAGCAGGACCGCCACCAGCAGGGCGTTGCCGGCGAGCAGCAGCCCGGCGCTGCTCAGCGCCGTGGTGTTGGACAGCACACGCTCGTCGGCCACGAGAGCGTCGCTCGCGACCAGCGTGGCGCGGCGATGCAGGCCGTCGGGATCGTAGACGGCGAGTTCGGCCAGCCCTTCGACCTCGTCGACGAGACGCGCGCCGAGCGCCGCCGTCCCGGCGGTCAGCCGGGCCGCCGCGGGGGCGCCGGCGCGCAGCAGCACGATCGGCAGCACCAGGCCGGCGACGGCCAGCAGAACGGCCGCGAGGGCGGCGATCCGCCGGTCGTAGGCCGCCATCACGAGGATCGACGGCACCGCGACCGCGAGCGCCACGGCGAGCGGCCCGACGATGCGCAGGAACGCGTGCTCGAGCCGATCGATGTCGGCGCGCAGCCGCGTCAGCAGATCGCCGTCGGTCCGGCCGCGGAGGTTGCCCGGGGCGCCGTGCTCCAGCCGTGCGAACAGCCACGGCCGCAGGCCGGCGACGAAGCGCAGCGTCGCCTCGTGGCCGATCACCCGCTCGGCATAGCGGCCGGCCGTGCGGACGATCGCGAGGCCGCGGATCACGGCGGCGGGCGTGAAGTAGTTCATGGTCGCGCCGGCGACGCCGGCCAGCGCCATGCCGGTGATGAACCAGCCGGCCGTCGCCATGAGGGCCACCTGGGCGAGGCCGACGATCGCGGCGAGCAGGACGGCGAGCGCCATCCAAGCCGCATGCGGCCGCATCAGCCGGAGAAGGCGGAGAACGACCGGCATGCTCAGCCCATCCATCCCGGCACGACGCCGGCCGACCGCAGGAGCGCGGCGAAGCGGCCGTCGGCGGCGCGCAGCGTCGCCTCGCAGCCCGCTTCGGCGATAAGGCCGCTCTCCATGACGACGATCCGGTCCGCGTGGCGCAGAGTCGCCAGCCGGTGCGCGATCACCAGCATGGTGCGGCCGTGGCGCAGCCTCGCGAGGCTCTGCTGCACCACGGCCTCGGTCTCGGCGTCGAGATGGGCGGTCGGCTCGTCGAGCAGCACGAGCGGCGCCTCGCGGTAGAAGGCGCGGGCGAGGCCGAGCCGCTGCGCCTCGCCGCCCGACAGGGCATGGCCGCCGCCGCCGACCACGGTGTCCAAGCCGTCGGGGAGGGCGGCGATCCGCTCGGCGATCGCCGCCGCACGCGCGGCCTGCAGGATGCGGTCGCGGTCGGGGGCGGGGTCGCCGAGGGCGATGTTGGCGGCCACGGTCCCGGTGAACAGGCGCGGGCGCTGCGGGATGTAGGCGATGCGGCGGCGGAAGCCGGCGAGGTCCAGATCGTCGAGGTCGCGGCCGTCGATCAGGATGCGGCCGGCACTCGGCCGGACGAAGCCCATCAGCAGCGCGAGCAGGCTCGACTTCCCGGCCCCGGAGGCACCGACGATCGCGACCGTCTCGCCCGTCGCCACGTCGAGGCTCACGCCGTCGAGCGCCACGCGCCCGTCCGGATAGACGAGCCGCACGTCGTGGAACGCGACGGCGGTGCCGGACGACGACGCCGCAGGCGGGGCCGTCTCGGCCGATCCGCCGGGCTGGCCGGCGCGGGCGAGGTCCGGCAGGGCCTCGAAGGCGACCAGCCGCTCCACCGCGCCGAGCGCCTCCATGCGGGCGTGATAGGCCGTGCCCATCGCACGCAGCGGCAAGTAGAGCTCCGGCGCCAGCAGCAGCACGAACAGGCCGTGCTGGTAGCTCATGTCGCCCCACAGCAGGCGGAAGCCGATCAGCACCGCGACGATGGCGATCGACATGGTGGCGAAGAACTCGAGCGTGAGCGCCGACAGGAAGGCGAGGCGGAGCACCGCCATGGTGTCGCGCCGGTAGGCGTCCGCGGCCGCGGCGACGGCCTCTATCATCCGCGCCCCGGCATTGTAGGCGCGCAGCGTCGGCAGCCCCTGGATCGCGTCGAGCAGATGGCCGGACATGCGCTGCATGCGGCCCCATTGGCGCTGGTTCAACGCCTCGGCGCCCTTGCCGATCAGCACCATGAAGACCGGGATCAGCGGCGCCGTGACGGCGAAGGCGAGCGCCGAGATCCAGTCGAGCGGCGCGACGACGAGAACGATGCCGAGCGGGATCACGGCGGCCTGGACGACGGCCGGCAGGTAGCGCGAGAAGAACGGCTCGACGCCGCGCGCCGCCTCCGAGACGACCGCGACGATCTCGCCGGACGGCCGCTCGGCCAGCCCGGCCGGGCCGGCGCGATCGAGCTTGGCGAGCAGTGCGGCGCGCAGCGCGGGAACCACCCGCATCGCCGCCGAGAAGCCGAACCGGTCGGCCGCCCAGGCGGCGGCGGCGCGCAGCAGCACGATCACGACCAGCAGCACGAACGGGAGCGCGAGCGAATCGCCGAGCGACTCCGTGATGCGGAGCGACTCCGTGACGCGCCCCTCGAACAGGCCGTCGTGCAGGATCGTGGCGACCAGCCACGCCTGCGCCACGACGGCGGTGCCGCCGAGCAGCCCGGCCGCGATCGCGAGGCGCAGCTCGCGCCGCGCGATCGGCCGTAGGCCCCTGAGATACGTCGTTTCGGCTCGCGCGGTCACGGGCCCGGCTGCTGCGTCCAGAACGCGATCAGATCCGGCCGCCGTCCGGCGGCTCGAACTCGCTCTGGAACTCGTACCACATCACGTTGATGACGCCGAAGGCGAGCGCCGCCGTCACCCCGAGGATCCAGGCAAAGTACCACATGGTCGGCTCCGGTTCCGGGTTTCAGTAGGCGTGGTGCTTCTTCGCCTCGATCTCCGCGACCGTGACCTTGCCCCACATCGCGCGGTAGCACCACAGCGTGTAGCCGAGGACGATCGGCAGGAAGATCACGACGGCGAAGAACATGATCGTCAGCGTCAGCTGGCTCGACGGCGCGTCCCAGACCGTGAGGCTGGAGTCCGGCTGCGAGCTCGACGGCATGACGAACGGAAACATCGCCGCGCCGGCCGTGCCGATGATGCCGGTCATGCCGAGGCTGCTCGCCACGAAGCCGAGCCCGGGGCGGTCCATGCCCGACAGGGCGCGGGCCGCCAGCGGGGCGAGGAGCCCGGTCGCCGGCAGCAGCATCGCGACCGGCAGCGTGGCGTAGATGGCGAACCAGGCGCCCGCCTCGCGGACGACCTCTTTGGCGAGCGGATTCGGCAGGGCCGAATGGGCCGGCTCGGAGACGATCCGGTAGCCGTCGATCCCGAGCCACACCCACACCCCGCCGAGCGCGAAGGCGCCGGTCACGACCAGGGCGAGCAGCGAGACGGCGAGCTTCGCCCGCGCGGCGACCGCGCCATCGGTGCGGATCTGCAGCCACAGCGCGCCGTGCAGGGCGAGCATCGCGACGCTGATCAGCCCGGCGAGCAGCGCGAACGGGTTGAGCAGCGGCAGCAGCGCCCAGATGAACGTGCCCTCGTAGTGCGGCTTGAGGAAGGAGTCGAGATGGAAGGGCACGCCCTGCAGCAGGTTGCCGAAGGCGACGCCGAAGATCAGGGCCGGCACCAGGCCGCCGGCGAACAGCCCCCAGTCCCAGGCGTTGCGCCAGCGCGGATCCTCCAGCTTCGAGCGGTAGTCGAAGCCGACCGGCCGGAAGAACAGCGCGACCAGCACCAGCAGCATCGCCAGATAGAAGCCCGAGAAGGCCGCCGCGTAGACGGCCGGCCAGGCGGCGAAGATGGCGCCGCCGGCCGTGATCAGCCAGACCTGGTTGCCGTCCCAGTGCGGGCCGACCGTGTTGATGACGACGCGGCGCTCGGCGTCGTCGCGCCCGACGAAGGGCAGGAGCATGCCGACGCCCATGTCCATGCCGTCGGCGATGGCGAAGCCGATGAGCAGCACGCCCACCAGCACCCACCAGACCAGCTTCAGGGTCTCATAGTCGAGCATCTCAGGATCCTTTCGGCGGCGTCCGGGGTCATTCGGCGGGAACGAGGCGCGGCGCGGGCGCGGCATCGGCCCGCTTGTCGGCGCGCTCGTGATGATAGCGCCCGGTGTGCAGCGAGCTCGGCCCCAGCCGTGCGAAGCGCACCATCAGGTAGAGCTCGATCGCCAGCAGGATCGAGTAGAAGATCAGATAGGCCGCCATCGAGGTGACGATGTCGGTCGTGGTCAAGGCCGAGGTGGCCAGGAAGGTCGGCAGCACCTCGCCGATCGCCCACGGCTGCCGGCCGTACTCGGCGACGAACCACCCCGTCTCGCTCGCCAGCCAGGGCAGGGGAATGCACCACACCAGCACCCGAAGCAGCCAGGCGTTCTTCTCCAGCCGTCCGCGCGCCAGGAGATAGAACGACGCCGCGAACAGGCCGAGCATCAGGAACCCGAGCCCGACCATGATGCGGAAGCTCCAGAACAGGTAGGGGACGCGGGGCACGCTGTCCCAGGCGGCCTGCCGGATCTGGTCCTCGGTCGCGGTCGCCGGATCGGCGACGTAGCGCTTGAGCAGCAGGCCGTATCCCAGGTCCTTCTTGTGGCGGTCGAAACTCGCGCGCGTGTCGGCCGCCTTGTCGCCGGCGCGCAGCTTCTCCAGCATCGCATAGGCGGCGACGCCCGAGCGGACGCGCGTCTCCGCATGGGCGACGAGCTCGTCGATGCCGAGCACCGGCTTGTCGATCGACCGGGTCGCGATCAGCCCCAGCGCCCAGGGAATCTTGATCTCGAAGCTGTTCTCGCGCTTGTCCTGGTCCGTGATCGCGACGACGTTGAAGCTGGCCGGCGTCGGCTGGGTGTGCCACTCGGCCTCGATGGCGGCGAGCTTCATCTTCTGGACGTCGCCGAGCTCGTAGCCGCTCTCGTCGCCGAGCACGATGACGGACAACGAGGACGCGAGACCGAAGCCGGCAGCCACCGCGAAGGAGCGCTTGGCGAAAGCGACGTCACGCCGCTTGAGCAGATACCAGGCCGAGATCCCGATCACGAACATGCTCGCCGTCACGTAGCCGGCGGCGGCCGTGTGGATGAATTTCACCTGCGCGACCGGATTGAACAGGACCGCGACGAAGTCGGTCATCTCCATCCGCATCGTCTCGGCCGAGAACTCGGCGCCGACCGGGTTCTGCATCCAGGCGTTGGCGACCAGGATCCACAACGCCGAGAGATTGGTGCCGAGCGCCGTCAGGAACACGACCAGGAGATACTGCACCTTGGAGAGCCGATCGCGGCCGAGCAGCAGAAGGCCGACGAAGGTCGATTCGAGAAAGAAGGCCATCAGGCCCTCGATCGCCAGCGGCGCGCCGAACACGTCGCCCACGTAATGCGAGTAGTAGGCCCAGTTGGTTCCGAACTGGAACTCCATCGTCAGACCGGTGGTGACGCCGAGCGCGAAGTTGATGGCGAACAGCTTGGTCCAGAACCGCGACATGTCCTGGTAGATCTGCTTGCCGGTCATCACGTAGACCGACTCCATGATCACCAGGATCCAGATCAAGCCGATGGTGAGCGGCACGAAGATGAAGTGGTACATGGCGACAGCGGCGAATTGCCATCGCGACAGTTCGACGAAGGTCGGGTCGATCATCGGGAGCTCTCTGATCGCGTCGTTGCGGAAGCGCGCGGGTCTCGGCCGAGGGGCGCGGTCGAGAGATCATGTGCGGATGGTCGGGCGGTGCTCGGCAGGCCCTTTTCGGAAGGCCCTGTTCGGAAGGCCGCGCTCGGACCGGCGTGTCACGTGTCGGCGTCGCACCTGTGCCGGATCGGATCCGACGTCGCGAGGCTCGACTCCAACGCATTCCACGAGGTGAATATGACTTTCACGCCCCGGAAAATGCGTCAATCCGTAAGATCACGTCGCTCTCGTCTCCGACCTGCGACGCGCGTGGTGCGAGCGGAAGCCGAGACGTGGACACGGTGGTGACGTCGTGGCTTCGAGGTCGTTCATCAGGTGGGAACGAGGTTCTCCGTCCGGCACCGGTCCTCGATCGTCTGGAGGGCGAGACGCAGGGGCTTCGGGAACGGTCTCGCGCGGCCGCCGGAGACGAGCGCGATGCGCGCGCGGGCCTCGATCAGGAGGGTGGCGCCTCGCATGATGGTCTGCGCGAGGATCATCGATGCACCGCCGACCGTGTCGGTCGCGGTCGTGACGGTCAACAGATCGTCCATGACGGCCGGCTTCAGGAACTCGAGCGTCATCGCGCGCACCACGAAGGCGTATCGCGGCAGGGACTCGTCGGTGCCGTCCCACAGCCGGCGCTGGTGCACCCCGAGCAGTCGCATGTAGTTGGTGCGCGCGCGCTCGAGGAACCGCAGGTAGCTCGCGTGATATACGATGCCGGAGAAGTCGGTGTCCTCGATGTAGACGCGCACGCGCATGCGATGCCGTCCGCCGTCCAGAGCACCGTCCAGCGACAGCTCGTTCATCGCCCCGCCTCGTCGGTCGTGCGGCGCGTCCGCGCCATGAAAGACACGCGCGGTGACCGTGACGACGAACGCGGCGGGATCGATCGAGCCGGTTCGCCAGGTCAGATGTGCCCGCAGCAGCAGTCGCCGCAGTCGTCCTCGTGGTCCTGATCACGTGCGCCGCTCCGATCCGCGCCATGACTGTGCGTCGCATGATCGTGCGCGGCGTGATCGTGCGCGGCGTGATCGTGCGGGCCGGCGGCCGCCAGCGTGCCGTCCAGGAAGCCGGCGACAGCCGTGGCGGGATCGGGTTCCGCGGTCGCGACCGCGGTGACGCCGTGCTCGGCCATGCGGCGAACGAAGCCCGCGCCCGCGCTGCCGGCGATCACGGCATCGACCGCGAACAACGGATGCGGGCCGTCGCAGGCGAACTCGTGAATGGAAAGCTCCTTCGGCAGGTCGAGGCGCGCGACCTCGCGAGGCGGCGCCCCGCGCTCCGCCTCGAACACCAGGAAGCGCCGGCTTTTGCCGGCATGGCCCGTCACGGTTCGGAAGTTCTGGCTGGCGACCGCGATTCTCACGTCGGTGCTCCTGTCACGAAGTTGCGCTTGTCGCGAAGTTGCGCTTGTCACGAAGGATCGGCTCACGAAGGGTCGGCCGGCGGCGCTCCGCCACCGGTCGGGAGGAGGACGACAGGTCACGCCTCGCCGATGCGGATCGTCGTGTCGTCGACGAAGGCGTAGGGCGGCACCGGGAGATTGAGCGCGGCGGGTCCGTGGCGGACGCGACCGGAGGCGTCGTATTGCGAGCCGTGGCACGGGCAGAACCAGCCGCCCCACTCGCCCTGCTTGCCGAGCGGGATGCAGCCGAGATGCGTGCAGCTGGCGAACACGACGAGCCACTGCTCGCGCCCCGCCTTCACGCGGTCGCCGTCGGCCTGCGGATCCATCAGCTCGGAGAGCTTGGTCGCCTGCTCCTTGGCGATCTCGTCGGGGGTGCGGTGGCGGATGAAGATCGGCTTGCCGCGCCAGAAGATGCTGATGATCTGGCCCTGCGCGATGGCGGCGAGGCTGATCTCGATCGGCACGCCGGCCGCGATGGTCGAGCGGTCGGGGTTCATCTGGTCGACGAGCGGCCACACGGCGGCGCCGACGCCGACGGCGGCGACGCCCCCGGTGGCCAGATAGAGAAAGTCGCGGCGACTGGGATCGGCGCGGTTCGGAACTGCGGCGGGCATGGTGGTCATGGCTCATCCTCGTGGGCGTCGAAGGGCGCGCACCGCGCCCGTTCCGGGCGCCGCACGGCTTCGGAAACGTCTCTGGCATCGGAGCGGCGGCATGCGGCTCCGCACCCGCGTCGCGGCGGGCCGGGCGCGATCCGCCGCGGGCCTTTGGTCGGTGGCGGGGGCGTCGCGCGCCGTCCACGCCGTCGATCGTGATATGATCGACCGTAGCGCATTATGAGCATATGTTCAATAGAGGATCGCCGAGACGATGCCCCGTCCCCGCAAGCTGCGCACGGTCCGCGAGCCGGTCCCGGCCCGCGTCTATAAGCCGGCCGGCGTGCCGCGGCGCGATCTCGACGAGATCGTGCTCACGCTCGATGCGCTGGAGGCGCTGCGCCTCGGCGATGCGGAGGGGTTCGAGCACGCCGCTGCCGCCGCCCAGATGGGCGTCTCGCGGCCGACCTTCTCGCGGCTGATCGCCGAGGCGCGAACCACGGTGGCGACCGCGCTGGTGCAGGGCTTGGCGCTCCGCATCGAGGGCGGCCCGGCGCGCGTCGCCGACGAGGGCGCGGCGCCGTGCTGCGGCCGCGGCATGCGCCGACGCCGCGGTCATTGCGGGCGACTCGGACCGGGCAGGGCGGTCGCGAGCGCGACCGAGGGAGCGGCCGGGCCGGCCGGATCGACCGACGATCCCGCGCCTTCCGATCGTCGGACCGACGGCGCCGACTGACCAGACGTCCGGGGGCCGAGGCGCCTCGGCGGCCCGTCGCGGTCGAGCGTGTCGACCGACGCTACGGATCGCGCCGGCCGTGCTCCTCTGCCGTGCTTCAGGATCGGTCGGGCTTTCGTGCGACGATGTAGGGGCCGGCCGGGTTCGTGCCGAAGACGCGCTCGTCGACGATCTCGAAGCCGGCGTCGCGGATGCTGTCGCGCAACGCGACCCTGGTCAGCTTGTTCACGGGCGGGAACACGCGGAGCGCGCCCAGCACGAAGAACAGGCTGCGCAGCTTGAATCCCATGTCGGCGAAGCACCACGTCTTGGAGATCATCAGGCCGCCGGGCTTCAGATGGGTGTGGATCCGCGCCAGCGTGCCGGGGAGATCACCCACCAGGTGCAGCACCTGGAAGGCGCAGATCGCGTCGAATGGTCCGCCCGCGAAGGCGTTCTGCGCATCGGCGAGGACGAAGCGCAGGTTGTCGGGCGCCGGCTTGGCGCGGGCGATGCGCAGCATCTCGGACGAGAAGTCGGTCGCGGTCCATTCCGCCACGTGAGGGGCGAGACGGATCGCGGTCGAGCCCGAGCCGCAGCCGATCTCCAGCACCCGGTCGGTCGCGCGCAGCCGTCCGGCGGCGTCGGCCAGCATCGCCTCGTAGGCGGCCGTGTCCTTCACGGGCTTTGCCGCGTAACGTTGGGCGATCCGGTTCCAGAACCTGATGTGTCGGGCCTCGGCCAAAGCGGGCTCCTCCGTCTGGTGCGCAAGATGCGGCGTGACGATAGCCCGCAGATCGACCCGGGCCCGCTCCGGGTGGCGCAGTCTTCGTGACATGCACGACCGGCACGGCTGTCTTCGGAGATCGGTGATAAGCGAGTTTCCCGCCGCGGCGAGTGACTTTGTCACTCAAATGAAAAGTTTCTTCGCGCGAGAATCGCGCGACGATGCCGGCGAGGGACATGCTTCCTACGCCCGATCGCTCCCCGCCGGCTCGGGCGGGGTGTCGCCGCGCGCGAGCCATCGGCGGACCGGGATCGACACGAGCGACAGCACTGCGAGCCCGGCGAGCCCGGCGACGATCTCGGGCGTCAGGATCGCCTCGACGGACAGCTCGCCGCCCCGGTCGAGGACGCTGCCGAGGCCGGCGCCGGCCAGGGAGAACACGACGGTGCCCGGAATGATCCCGACGAAGGTCGTGATCACGAAGACCGGAAGCCGGACGCCGACGAAGGCCGGAACCAGGTTGACGAGAAAGAACGGAAACAGCGGGACGAGCCGCAGGGCCAGCAGATAGGCGAAGGCGTTGCGCCGGACGATCTCGCCGAGCCGTCCGGCCTTGTCGCCGAAGCGGTCGAGTGCCCGCTCGCCGAGCAGCGCCTTGGCGAGCAGGAACACCACCGTCGCGCCGGTCGTCGCCCCCATCACGGTGAGCAGGGTTCCGAGGGCGGTGCCGAACAGGAAGCCGCCCGACAGGGTGAGAAAGACCGCGCCCGGCAACGACATGGCCACGACTGCCGCATAGACGGCCACAAAGGCCGGCGCGGCGACGACGGCGTTGTGCTCGACCCAGCGGGTGAGGACCTCGCGATGCGTCCGCAGCGTGTCGAGCGAGAGGTGCTCGGCGAGCCCGGACAGGCGCAGCGCGACGACGAGCGCGACGACGGCGAGCCCGATCCACAATCGGCGGTCGGCCAGGAGCGCGGGGACGGTCATGGTGGGCGCCTCGCTGTCGCGTCAGGGCAGCACGCGCTGCACGAGCCGCACGACCCGCCGCGTCCAGGGGCCGAACAGCGTCGGGGTGAAATGGCTCCCGGCGACGCGCTTGTTGATCTCGGAGAGCGTCGGATAGGGCGCGATCATGTTCGCCATTGCGCCGATCTTCAGTCCGGCCGAGATCGCGAGGCCCCACGGGCTCACCAGCTCGCCGGCGCTCGGGCCGACCAGGGTCGCCCCGAGGATCCGTCCGCGCCGGCCGAGCACGATCTTGGCGACCCCCTCGGTCCGTCGCTCGGCCTGGGCGCGGTCGTTGCCGGCGAACGGCGCCGTCAGCACGGTCACGGCGTGGCCGGCCTCGCGGGCGTCCGTCTCGGTGAGCCCGACATGGGCCAGCTCCGGATCCGTGTAGGTCACCCACGGCAGGGCCGCATAGTCGACCTTGGCGGGCAGGCCGAACAGCGCGTTCCTGATCACGATGCCGGCGTGGTAGCCGGCCACATGGGTAAACTGCGGTCCGCCGGCGACGTCGCCGATGGCGAAGACGCGGCGGTTGGTGGTGCGCAGCCGCGCATCGACCGTGATCCCCTTCGGCGTCGCGGCGATCCCGGCGACGTCGAGCGCGAGGTCTTCGGTGTTGGGGGTTCTCCCCGCCGCGACCAGCAGATGCGAGCCGGCGATCATGACGGGGGCGCCGCCGGGCGGCGCGACCGTCAGCGCGATCCCGGTGCCGGTGCGGCGCACCGCGGCGACCGCCGTGCTCTCGTGGAGCACGACGCCCTCGGCCAGGAGGGCGCGTCGGACCACGTCGACGGCCTCCGGCTCGTCGCGGGCGAGGATGCCGAACCGTTCGACCACCGTGACGGCGGCGCCGAGCCGGCGGAACGCCTGAGCGAGCTCGATGCCGATCGGCCCGCCGCCGACGACGATCAGATGGTCGGGCCGCTCCGCGAGCTCGAACACGCTTTCATTGGTCAGATATGGCACGTCGCGAAGCCCCGGGATCGCCGGAACCGCGGCGCGCGAGCCGGTCGCCACGACGATGCGGCGTGCCGTGACGCATCGGCCGCCGGCCTCCACGCTGTCGGGTCCGACGAAGCGGGCGGCGTCCCGGATCACGGTGACGCCGAGCCCTTCGGAGCGCTCGACGCTGTCGTGGGGCGCGATGGCGCCGATCACGCCGTGGACGTGAGCATGCACGGCGGCGAAGTCGATCGTGGGCGCAGGCCCGGTCACGCCGAACGGCGCGCCGGTGCGCACGGCGTGCGCCGCGGCGGCCGCGGCGATCAGCGCCTTCGACGGCACGCAACCGGTGTTCAGGCAATCGCCGCCCATCCGGTCCTTCTCGATCAGCACCACGGAGGCACCCATCTGCACGGCGCCGGCGGCCACCGACAGGCCTGCGGACCCGGCGCCGATGACGCAGAGATCGACCATCAGGGGCGACGATTCATGTCCGGGCGAGCGACGGGTCATGATCGTCTCCGATGCCGTTCACGAGAAGGCGCGAGGCCCGTCACCATCGTTCCGCCAGTCGCGTGCCACCAGCTCGACCGTGCTGGTGAAGGTCGAATCGATCGCCGACGTCCCGGACAGCAGCATCGGCCCGCCGGAGACGAGCATCGTCACCAGACCGAAGGCGGCCGGCACGTTCATCGACGAATCCATTCCACCCCTCTTTGACCAGCTTCTCGGTGACCCGCTTCGACCCGGGACTCTTCGCGACCGCCGGCCGGGTTGTTACGATGGAGGTTCGGTATTCCGGGGGCAAGCCGGAACCGACGTCGGCGGTGGGTCGTTCGGGCGCGCGTGCGAGGCGCGCCGCCCGCGCATTCGCGGGCCGGTCCGCGGCGTCGTTACGACGAAATTTGGTATGTCGTGAAACAATTCGGGCCGTGCGTTCGTACAGGTCGTCCGAAACCCGAGTCGAAGGGAGCCGCGATGGATCTGCCGGGACGGATGAAAGACGCGCTTCTCGCCGGCGCCGCCGGCGCCGTCGGCGATCCGCCGATGCGCGCTCCGGCGTCTGCTCCGGTCCGGGCCGCGTTCGACGATCCGGAGATCACGGCGACCGGCGAGCGGCGCGCGCGCGTCGCCCTCGGCACCTTGCGGACGTTGTGGTTCGCCACCGGCACGCTGTGCAATCTGAGCTGCGAGGGCTGCTACATCGAATCGAGCCCCCGCAACGACCGGCTCGCCTATCCGACGCGGGACGAGGTGCGCGGCTTTCTCGACGAGGCGGCGCGGCGCGATCCGCCGCCGGACGAGATCGGCTTCACGGGCGGCGAGCCGTTCCTGAACCCGGCGCTCCCCGACATGATCGAGGACGCGGCCGCGGCCGGCTTCCGCGTGCTGGTCCTGACCAACGCGATGCGGCCGATGCAGAAGGTGAAGGACCGGCTGTGCGAGATCGGGCGCCGCTGGCCCGGCCGGCTGACCGTCCGGGTGTCGCTCGATCACCACGCGGCGGAGAAGCACGAGGCGCTGCGCGGCCGCGGGAGCTGGCAACCCACCCTCGACGGCCTCGTCTGGCTGGTCGAGAACGGCTTCGACGTCGCGGTCGCGAGCCGGACCGTGTGGGGCGAGACCGATGCGGTGCTGCGCGACGGGTTCGCGGCGCTGTTCGCGGCGCTCGGCCTCGCGATCGACGCGCGCGATCCGTCGCGTCTCGTGCTGTTTCCCGAGCTGGACGATGCCGCCGCGGTTCCCGAGATCACCGAGCGCTGCTGGGGGATCCTCGGCAAGGATCCCGGGTCGGTGATGTGCGCGACCTCCCGGATGGTGGTGAAGCGCAAGGGCGCGGCGCGGCCGACGGTCGTCGCCTGCACGCTGCTGCCCTACGATCCGCGCTTCGAGGTGGGCGCGACGCTCGCCGAGGCGCAGAAGCCGGTGTGGCTCAATCACCGTCACTGTGCGCGCTTCTGCGTTCTCGGCGGCGCGTCGTGCAGCCCCGGAGCGTGAGCGCCGGAGACGGCCGAAGCGCCTCCCGGCGCGCGCAGGCGGGTCATGATCATCCGTCGCGGGTGGTGTCGCGCCGTCCGCCGACGAGGGTCGGATCCCGGTCGAGATCCTCGGGCCGGTCGAGATCCCAGAGGACGAACGGCTCGCACCACGACAGCCGCCGTTCCGTCAGGCGGCGGCGGGTGTCCGCCATCACGTCCGGGCCGCCCCAGGCGATGTCCTCGAACACCCGCGCATCGGGACCGCGCAGGCCGACCAGGACATAGCCGCCGTCCTCGGCCGGCACGAGCACGGCGTCGTGGCTCCGCAGCGCCGCGGCGCAGACCCGCAGATGCTCCGCCGTGAGCGGCGGACAATCGACGCCCACGAGGAGCACCGGGGCTCGCATCGTCTCGGCGGCGACGACGGCGTGCATGCGCTGTCCCAGATCGCCTTCGACCTGCGCCCGCAATGCGATGCCGTGCCGCGCCGCGAGGTCGACGAAGACCAAGTGCTCGGCGTCGGGCGCACACCACAGGCACACCGGCCCGACGGCCGCCCGGATCGCGGTCTCGACCGTCCGGACGATCAGGCGCGCCTGGAGGTCCGCGGCGCCGGCGGCGCCGAGCCGCGGGACGAGCCGGGTCTTGGCGAGGCCGGGGACCGGCGCCTTAGCCAGGATCGCGACGATCACGGGGTCCGGGGTCGATGCCATAGCGCCTCGCCAAGGTCCATGTGTCGACGCCCCGCCAATACGCGAGACGAAGCCGCCACATCAGCAGGATCGTCCGCAGAACGCCATGCTTCTCCCAGCGCCGCCCGGACGTGGTGACGCGGTCGCGCAGGCAGAGCGGCCGGCTCAGCCGCTTCAGGGCCCGCGACAGGGCGATGTCCTCCATCAGCGGAATCGCGGGATAGCCACCGACCGTCTCGAAGGCGGCGCGGCGCACGAAGATCGCCTGGTCGCCCGTCGCGATCCCGGTCCAGCGGGACCGCAGGTTCATCATGTGGGCGACGACAGCGAGCAGGCGGGGCCGGCCGGCGATGCGCACGTCGAACCGTCCCCACGACGGGTCACCGCGGGCGACGAAGTCGTGGAGCGCCGCGGCAGCCGCGTCCGGCAGCGTCGTGTCGGCGTGCAGGAACAGGATCACGGCGCCGCGCGCCGCCGCGGCTCCGGCGTTCATCTGCCAGGCCCGACCGCGCCGCGACGCGAGCACCCGGTCGGCGTGGTCGCGCGCGATCTCCGCCGTGCGGTCGGTGCTGCCGCCGTCGACGACGACGACCTCGGCCCCGAGCGCGC
Source organism: Rhodoplanes sp. SY1 (assembly GCF_046000175.1). NCBI lineage: Bacteria > Pseudomonadati > Pseudomonadota > Alphaproteobacteria > Hyphomicrobiales > Nitrobacteraceae > Rhodoplanes > Rhodoplanes sp. SY1. Next base: position 46,603 of record NZ_JBEOMB010000020.1, on the reverse strand, counting down.
GCAGCGGCCCGAGCCGCGCCAGGGCCGACGCGATCCCGGCCGCCTCGTCGAGCGCCGGCACGACGATCGAGAGGTCCGTCAGGCTCCCGCCGCGCTCCACCGAAACGACCTCCGGGATCACCGCGGCAGCCGGCAGAAGCCCTGCGCCGGGACGTCGAGCGCGGCGTTGAACTTCGACGACATGTTCTGGAACGCGATCAGGCCGGTGAGCTCGACCACGGCGTCGTCGTTCCAGCGCGCCTTCAGTCGGGCCCGCAGGCCGTCGTCGACGTCCGTCCGGTTGTCGGTCATGGCCTCGGCATATTCGAGCGCCAGCCGCTCCTCGGCGTCGAACAGCGGGCTGTCGCGCCAGTCGGCGAGCGCGAGGATCTTCTCGGTGGCGACGCCGCGCTTCTCCAAGGTCGCCGAGTTGATGTCGACGCAGAATTCGCAGTGGTTGATCTGGGAGACCCGGACCGTGACGAGCGAGCGAAGCGCCGGGGCGATCGGCGAGGAGCGCCGGTCGAGCGCGCCGTACAGGAGCGCCAGCGCGCCGAAGACCCAGGGCGACCGGCCCCACAGCAGCGCCGGATCGAGCACGCGCCCATAGGTCCGCCGCTGCTTCCAGAAGAACAGGCGGACGAGCCAGGGATAGTCTCGAACAGGCTTTCCCGTCACACCGGTCATGCAGTCGAATCCGTCCTCGGGCCGTGGGTCGTCGTGCGCATCCACCGCGCGCGAAGCCCGGTTCGCACGAGGACGATCGAGCGTTACGCATGCCGGCGCCCGACAAGTGCCGAGATGAGCACGAGCACGTGACCGAAGACAACTGCGAGGCGGCGGCGGCCATCGACAGATGCTGACCGGCGAGGCCGTGAAGGCGCCCGACGCGCTGGCGATGGGCCTGATCACCGAGGTGGCACCGAAGGGCGGTGCGCTCGAGCACCGGCTGGTACGCGAAGGGTGCGGAACGGTCGGCGCGAAGAACATTCTCGATCTCTGAGCGTCGGCCCCGTGCCCGCAGCATCCGCCGCGCAGATCCGATCCCGGTCGCGGCGGCGCGGGACGTCCGGCGAGCGATCCCTCGCCATCCGCCTTCCGCCACATCGCCGACACGAGAATCGGGCCGTGTGCGTCCACCCACCTGTGTCCACCATGGTCCACCGGCATCGGCCGGCGACGAGCGTCTGCGTTCCGCCCCGGCCGATGCAACCCGGCGAGGCATCACGACGTTCACGACCAGACCCTCACCTCCGGGAGCACGCCTTTTGCCGCGCCAGACCGACTGCAGAGACGAGCACGACGACATCGTCTATCCGTCCACCATTCCGTTCCTGCTCGTCCATCTGGCGTGCTTCGCCGCGATCTGGACCGGCGTCACCGTCGAGGCGGTGATCCTGGGCATCGGCCTGTACTGGCTGCGGATGTTCGGCATCGGCGCCGGCTATCACCGCTATTTCTCGCACCGCGCCTTCTCGACCAGCCGGCCGGTCCAGCTCGCCCTCGCCGTGCTGGCGCAGAGCTCGGCACAGCGCAGCGTCCTGTGGTGGGCCGCCAAGCACCGGCATCACCACCTGCATTCCGACACCGAGCAGGACGTGCACTCGCCGGTGCGGAGCGGCTTCCTGTACAGTCACGTCGGCTGGATCTTCGCCCGCCGGCACGACGACACCGACCTCTCGAAGATCGCCGACTTCGCCCGCTTCCCGGAGCTGATGTGGCTGCACCGCTTCGAGCTGGTGCCGGCCGTGGGGTTGGCCGTGCTCTGCTTCCTGGTGGCCGGGTGGTCGGGGCTGGTGGTCGGCTTCTTCTGGAGCACCGTGGCCGTCTATCACGCGACCTTCTGCATCAACTCGCTCGCCCATGTGCGCGGCAAGAAGCGCTTCGTCACCGGGGACGAGTCGCGCAACAACTGGGCGCTGGTGCTCATGACCATGGGCGAAGGATGGCACAACAACCACCACGCCTATCAGAGCAGTGCGCGCCAGGGGTTTCGCTGGTGGGAGATCGACCCGACCTACTACATCCTCCTCGGCCTGTCCCGGCTCGGCCTCGTGTGGGGCCTGAAGACGCCGCCGGCCGAGGTGCTCCGCAACGAGCAGCGGCTCGGCACCAAGGTGGTGAACCGGGCGGCCGAGCAGCTCGCCGCCCGCTTCAACGTCGAGCGCATCGCGGCCGCGGCCGCGACGGCGCTGCACGGCCCCGACCTGGCGGCGTTTCGAGCCAGCGTCGCCGCGGCGCAGCACCGTGCCTCCGAGATGCTCGCGAGCCTCGACCTGCCGCATGTTCCCGGCCGCGACGAGCTGCTGGCCGAGGCGCGCGCCATGTTCGCGAAGACGCCGTCGCTCGACTCCATCGTCGACCGCGCCCACGCCATTCTGCTCGCCTCGGTCGCCTCGCGGCTGGCGAACGCCGGCTGATCACGACGGCCCGCGTCTCGATCCGGATGTCGCGCCGGCGGCAGCGTATGACGCACTCCCATCGACCGGCACTGACCATGGTGTCGTGCGCGCCGCGCAGCAGCCGCTTCGGCGCGGATCAGCCGATCCGCTGCGGATGGGAATAGACCTCGAAGGAGGCTCCGCGCGCCATCGCAACCAGCGTGACGCCGGCCGCGGCGGCGACCCGGACCGCCAGGGCGGTGGGGGCCGAGACGGCGATCAGCACCGGGGCGCCGATCGCGGCCGTCTTCTGCACCATCTCGACGGAGACGCGGCTGGTGATGACGACGGCGCCCGAGGCGGCGGACACGCCGTTGCGCGCCAGCGTGCCGGCGAGCTTGTCCAGGGCATTGTGGCGTCCGACATCCTCGCGCAGCGCCACCAGGCCGTCCTCCGGCGAGAAGAAGCCGGCCGCGTGGGTCGCGTGGGTCGCATGCTGGAGGTGCTGAGCGGATGCGAGCGCCGCCACGGCGGCGGCGATCGTCGCGCCGTCGAACGTCACGCCGTCGCGATCGAGGTGATCGGATACGGCGCGGACGGGCCGGCACGCCTCGTCGAGACTCTCGATCCCGCACAGGCCGCAGCCGGTGGGCCCGGCGAGGCGGCGCCGGCGTCGGGCCTGGCTCTCGGCGCGCGCGCCGGCGAGCCACATCCGCACCTCGACGCCGGAAGGACCCGGCACGATCGCCAGGTCCTCGATCTCGTCGCGGCTCGTGACGATCCCCTCGGTCAGGCTGAAGCCGATGCCGAAGTCCGCGAGGTCGGCCGGCGTCGCCATCATGACGGCTTCGGTGCTGCCGCCGTAGACCAGCGCGACCGCGGTCTCCTCCGGCACCGTGCGGTGGCCGGCGGCCGGCGGCTCGCGCCCGTGGGCGACCGACACGACCCGCCGCATCGCGGCGGGCAACGCGGTGACGGGGTCGGTCGGCAGCGCGGCCGGCCTGGCCGGTTCGGCCACGGCACCATTCGCGGCGGCCACGGGATGGGGACGCGGAAGCGGCGCGGTCATGGTGACGGATGGCAAAGGTCCGGCCTCGTCTGTTCGCCGGCGGACCGAGGTCGCGTGCCGGCTCCTGTCGGGAGAACGTCTCCACAGGAACTCCGATCCCCCGCCCGGCGTTCGCACCGCAGGATCGTTCCCGTCCGAGCGACGTGAGCAGCCGCATCCCACTCCCGCGAGGACGACATGGCGCAGCAGCGAAAGCAGAAGGCCGTCCAGAAGGACTATTCGGGTCCGGCCGGCGGGTGGGGGTCCGTCAGGGCGGTGGCCAGCATCCTGACCCAGGAGGAGGTCCGGATTCTCGGCAGCGAGATCCTGTGGAAGCAGAACAAGCCGGACGGCTTCATGTGCGTGTCCTGCTCCTGGGCGAAGCCGGCCGATCCGCATCCGTTCGAGTTCTGCGAGAACGGCGCCAAGGCGACGGCCTGGGAGATCACGACCAAGAAGACCGATCCGGCCTTCTTCGAGGCGCACACGCTGACCGAGCTGCGCGACTGGTCGGATCACGCGCTGGAGGAGAACGGCCGTCTGACGCATCCGTTGCGCTACGATGCCGCGCGCGACAAATACGTCCAGGTGTCGTGGGACGACGCCTTCGCCGAGATCGGGGCGGAGCTGAAGACGCTCGATCCGAAGGAGGTCGTCTTCTACACGTCGGGCCGCGCCTCGCTGGAGGCGAGCTACATGTACCAGCTGTTCGGCCGCATGTACGGCACCAACAACTTCCCCGACAGCTCCAACATGTGCCACGAGTCGACCTCGGTGGCGCTGCCGCAGGTGATCGGCGTGCCGGTCGGCACCGTGCTGCTCGAGGACTTCGAGCACACCGACTGCATCTTTTTCTTCGGCCAGAACACCACCACCAACTCGCCCCGCATGCTGCACCCGCTGCAGGCCGCCTCGAAGCGCGGCGTGCCGATCGTCGTCTTCAACCCGATCCGCGAGCGCGGCCTCGAGCGCTTCACCAATCCGCAGAGCCCGGTCGAGATGGCGACCGGCAGCACCACCCGGATCGCCACCCAGTATCATCAGGTGAAGCCGGGCGGCGACATCGCCGCCATCGCGGGCATCTGCAAGGCGCTGATCGAGATGGACGAGGTGGCACAGCAGAACGGCCGGCCGCGCGTGCTCGACGTCGACTTCATCGCCCAGCACACGCATGGCTTCGAGGACTTCGCCGCGTTCTGCCGGGCGCAGCGATGGACCGACCTCGAGGCGGTCTCGGGCCTGCCCGAGGCCGAGATGCGGCAGGCCGCCCGGACCTATGCCGAGGCGAAGGCGGTCATCGCCAATTACGGGATGGGCATGACCCAGCACGTGCACGGCGTCGAAGCCTGCCAGATGGTCGTGAACCTGCTGCTCCTGCGCGGCAATATCGGCAAGACGGGCGCCGGCATCTCGCCGGTGCGAGGCCACTCGAACGTGCAGGGCCAGCGCACCGTCGGCATCTCGGAGAAGACAAAGCTGGTGCCGCTCGACCGGCTGAAGGAGCTCTATGGCTTCGAGCCGCCGCGCGAGGACGGGCTCGCCACCGTGGATGCCTGCGAGGCGATCCTCGACGGCCGGGTGCGCGGCTTCGTCGCGCTCGGCGGCAATTTTCTGCGCGCCATTCCTGATCATTCCCGCATGGAGCCGGCCTGGGGCAAGCTCCGGCTCTCCGTCCAGGTGGCGACCAAGCTCAACCGCACACATCTGATCCCGGGCGAGGTGACGTATCTGCTGCCGTGCCGGGGCCGCATCGAGGTCGACCGGCAGGCGACCGGGCCGCAGGCCGTGTCGATGGAGGATTCCACCACCTGCATCCACGGCTCGAACGGATTCCGCGAGCCGGTGAGCCCGCATCTGCGCTCCGAGCCGGCGATCGTCGCCGGTCTCGCCAAGGCGACGCTTGCGCGAAACCCGAAGGTGGATTGGGACGCCTGGGTCGGCAACTATTCGCTGGTGCGCGACGCCATCGAGAGGACCTGGCCTGATCAGTTCGAGGGTTTCAACAAGCGCCTGTTCACACCGGGCGGCTTCCCGCGTCCGCTCGGCGCCCGCGAGCGGAGATGGACCACGCCGAACGGCAAGGCGAACTTCACGGTTCCGAAGAGCTTGGAGAACCGGCTGCCGGTGCCGGAGGGCGTCTATCAGCTCGTCACGCTGCGCTCCGACGGCCAGTTCAACACCACGGTCTACGGCCTCGACGACAGGTTTCGCGGCATCTTCGGTGGGCGCGACGTCGTGCTGATGAACACGGCCGACATGGCGCGGCTCGGGCTCGAGAAAGGCGACACGATCCGGCTGGTGACGGACTACGACGACGGTGTCCGGCGTGAGCTCGGCGGCCTGCAGGTGCTGCCCTTCGGCATCCCGCAAGGGTCGATCGCCGGCTATTACCCCGAGTGCAACGTGCTGATTCCGGTGGCGCACCACGCGGAGGGCAGCAAGGTCCCGGCGGCCAAGTCGGTGCCGGTGCGGATCGAGAAGGAGACGGCCGCGCTCGCCGCCGAGTGAGCGCCGCCCATGGCGAAGCGGAGTGCTGCGCGGGGGCGCGCCACGGGGACCGCCCGCGGCCGGGCGGAGACGGAGGACGATTCGCCGCGACCGACCGCGGCGATGACCCGTCACGAGAGCGAGGACGTCGAGGAGCGCTCCAGTCCGCGCGCGCCCGTGATCTACGAGGTGGTGCGGCGCCATGGCGAGGAGGAGATGGTCCGGCCCGCCGTCTCGCTGTGGTGGTCGGGCTTCGCGGCCGGCCTGTCGATCAGCTTCTCGTTGCTCGCGCAGGCGCTCCTCACCGAGCACGTGCCGGACGCGCCCTGGCGCCCGCTGGTCACCAGCTTCGGCTACAGCGTCGGCTTCCTGATGGTCGTGCTGGCCCGCCAGCAGCTCTTCACCGAGAACACGATCACGATCGTCCTGCCCCTGATGGCGCGGTTCGGCTGGCGCACCGTCGGTCGTCTGGTTCGTGTCTGGGGGATCGTGCTCGCCGCCAATCTCGTCGGCACGCTGTTCGCCGCGACGTTCTGCACCGTGACTCCGGTGATCGATCAGGACCTGCGCGACGCGATGCTGGAGATCAGCCGCCACATGATGGAGAACGACTGGCCGCAGATGTTCTTCAAGGGCATCGCGTCGGGATTCCTGATCGCCACCATGGTGTGGCTCATCCCGAGCTCGGGCGGCAGCCAGTTTCTCGTGATCACCCTGATGACCTGGCTGATCGCGCTCGGCGAGTTCACCCATATCGTCGCCGGGAGCGCGGAGGCGTTCCTGCTGATGCTGCACGGCGAGCTCGAGGTCTGGCGCATGCTGACCGGGTTCATGCTACCCGTGCTGCTCGGCAACGTCGTCGGCGGGACGGTGCTGTTCGCCCTTATCGCCTACGCCCAGGTGATGAAGGAGCTGGACTATTGATGTGTCGTCCGGCCGTCCGGACGGACCGCGCCCTCCGATCGCCAGCCGATTACGCGGCGGGCTCGGCTGGCCCGTCGGGCGGACCGGCCGCGGTGCGAAAAGCGATCGCAGCGGAATCCTCCGGTCCTGCGAGGCCGCGCGCCACGAGGCCGAGGGCCGCCGCCATGTAGACCAGCCCCATCGGCACCCACATGATCAGGCCGGCGAGCTGCTGGTCGGCGAGCGGCGACAGCCCGAAGGCGAGCGCGCCTTGCGCCATCAGCGGGAACCACAGGCCGGGCGAGAAGGTGAGAAGCGCCCCCAGCATGCCGGTATGCATCAGGGTCGCGAGCAGCACCGGCGCGGCGGCCAGCGCGACCCCGGCGTCGCTGCGTGCCGCCGCCAGGAGACTGCGCCAGAACATCAGCGCGACGCAGAGGAGCGTGCCGAGCATCACGAGATGCAGCGCGCCGTCGCGCAGCGCCGCCTCGTAGGCGCTCGGCACATGCCAGAACCAGATGGCGGCGCCGTAGGCGAGCCCGGCGCCGATGGGCCGGCCGAGCCACGACCGGATCGCGACACGGCCGCCCCGCACGGCGGCGGCGCGCCGCCACACGTCCTCCGTCCCGAGCAGCAGAAGCGGCGGGGCCAGCGCGACCAGGATCACGTGCTGGACCATATGGGCCCAGGCGAGATGAGCCGCGAGCCGGCACAGCGGCGACACCACGGCGACGACGAGCAGGAGCCATCCCGTGCCGAACAGCACGACCCGCCAGGCGGGCGGCGCGCTCTCGTGCCGCCGGCTGACGATGGCCGACAGATAGAGCGCCGGCAGGACCAGCACGGGCAGCAGCGTCGCCGGCGCGAGGCTCCAGGCGGACGCGGCCGTGCCCGGCGTCACGGTGGTCACGCCGGCGAGGCAGAGCGCGAGCAGGCGCTCGACCGGACCCGCGGCCGGGCCGAGCAGGGCACCGAGGGCGGCACCGGCGAGGCCGGCCGCCGCCGTCGAGAGGATCACCCGGGAGGGTCGCATCACGTCACCTCGTGCGCCGGCGCGATCGTCGCTGCCGGGCGATCGATCCGCCGGATCGCGACGAAGCCGAGTCCGGCCGCGCTGTCGGAGACGTAACGCGAAAAGACCTGCAACGATCCCGTATGGAAACTGCGGCGCGCGAAAGCTGCGGCGAGGGCGCTCGGGTGTCGGCCTCCCGTTGCTCTCGCGCCCGGGTCCGGCGATGGGTGTGCCGGTCGGCGCCGCGACCAGACGCGGTTCGCCGAGAGGCGGCGTGGACCTGGCGTCGCGGTGAAGCCGAACGCGCTACTTCAGCGCCAGGCGCCGGGTCGGGGTCGCGGCCGGCGGCGGCGCGGCGGCGGGCGACAGCGCCAGAGTCAGCCACACGTTCCAGCCTTCGGGCCGGTTCTCGGACTCGAACTCCTTGTAGGCCTTCAAATTCAGATAGCCCTGGATCTCGCCCATCGGCACGATATAGCCGACCTGGGCGCCGACGCTCATGACCCGCGACTCGAAGCAGCCCACTCGATCGCCCGATCCGCTGTCGCAGGAGAGCTGCTGGTACAGATAGCCGACCAAGCCGACCTGGAGCTGCTTGGTGAGAAACTGCGAGGCGCCCCAATCGACGTGGAAGTCGACGCCGTTCCGGTATTGCGTGTCGGGATTCTTGAAGTTGTAGGTGAGGCCGGCGACGGCCGAGAACTCGCGCCCGGTCGCCGGATTGAAATAGGTGTAGCCGAAGCCGCCGTCGACGGCGCCGTGACCGATGCCGAGATTGGCGATGCTGTTCGGGTCGTAGCTGCCGACCGGGATGTTGCCGGTCAGGTAGGTCATGTAGTTGTTCACGCCGGCGTTCCAGCGCAGGAAGAGCTGCGGGTAGAGATCGCCGACCCCGGTGTCTGTCTCGCTGAGATTGAAGAAGCGTGAGCCCGACACGGCAAACGGCCCGGCCAGCACGGAGGCGTTCAAGAGCGCGTCGATCGACGTGCTGTTGCGGCCCGACACCGTCATCAGGCCCACCGTGGCCTGCGCGCCGAACACCGGCGAGGCGAACGTGTAGGACGGGATGACGATTGCGAGGTCGGCCTTGCCGGTGAGACTCGCCTCGACGTTCGCCGCCACCGTGACGGGCAGCCGCCCGGCATTGATCTCGCGGGCACGGGCGACGCTGCCGCCGGCCGTGACGGTCGTGTGATAATAGATCGAGGTGAGCGAAAAGCCGGGCTGCTGCGGCGCCGCCGCGAGGCTGCCGAAGATGCCGGGCAGCCAGAAGCTCACGCCGCCCTCGTCGGCGGCGGCGGGTGTCGCCGCGAGGGCCATGGTGGTCGCGGCGGCGATCAGCGCCACCGGTGTTCCGACCCGCCCGCGCCCCCGCCCGCGCGCCCGTCCCCGCCGATGTCCGGTCGTCGTGCCTGCCATCTCCGCCTCCCCCGATGCGGAAAAGTCCCGCCGTGACGGTATCCGGATCGACGCCATTCGCTATGCAAGAACGGCCAGGACCGTCGGCGAAACGACGAATGGGGTGCGTTGTTGCGGGTCGACAACACAGGCGCGAGCGGATTTGCGCCCACTCACCCGCTCGCTCCCCGTCAGCCGGTGGAGCGCTCCAGCCGCCGCATGGTCTGTGACGGCAGCTCGCCGAACAGCGTCCGGTATTGCGCCGCGAAGCGGCCGAGCTCGGTGACGCCGTGGCTGGTCAGCACGTCGGTGACCAGCCGTCCGCGGGCGCTCGGATCGAGCAGCGAGGCGTGAACCTGGTTGAGCTGCAGGAGCTTGAGATAGCGCGACGGCGGCATGCCGTAGACGGCGCCGAAGGCGCGCCGCAGCGTCCGCTCGCACACCCCGGCGGCGACACACAGATCGGCGAGGCCCGGGGCCGGCCCGGTCGCGTCGCGTCGCGTCTCGAACGCCCGTTGGACGATCAGGTGGTGGTGCGGCGCCGCGGGCACATGGCGGCTCCCCGGCGCTCCGATCACCTCGACGAGCATCCGGGAGATCGCCGCGGCGGCGTCGTGCGCCTGCTCGGGTGACGCCGCGTCGTCGCCGGATGGCGCCTCGCGACGGGTCGCCTCGGATCGGGCTTTGTCGATCTGCGCCAGCAGGGCGGAGAAGGTCTCGGCCTCCGCCTCGATCAGCGACGCGGCGGCACTGCGGGGCCGCCCGGCGAGCCGGTCGATCTGCGCGGGCGTCAGCATGGCCAGCGGCAGCGTCAGCGAGATCCAACAGTGCGGCACCGCGTTGGCGAACACGAAATGGCTGCCCGGGGGCAGCACCGCGATGCCGTGCCGGGCGACCGGGACGCCGTTGAGCGTGACGGCGTGCCGGTCGAGCGTGCTCTGCATGACGAAGACCAGGGCGCCCGGCTGCCCCATCACGCCGTCGGCCACCATGCCGGCGCCGCAGCGCCCGCGCTGGATCACCACGTCGCCGCAGCGTCGGTTGTGGACCGACCACTCGGGCAGGCCGCGGCTGGTCAGCAGGAAGCTGACATCGGCCTCGCGCACCGCGCGGGCGAACTCGACGAAGGCCGATGCCGAAGACACGCTGCTCCACCCGCCTACGTCAATAAGGCTAATACAAAATGCCGGAGTGAAACCCCATCATACGAACAAACCGTGCGCATGCCTATCGTGATAAGCTTAATGGATTGCACATAAAGGTGTGGCCGCGCTCGGTTCGATCACAAGCACGGCATCTGGTCTCGCGTCCCTCGCGGCTGGCCGGAACTGCATACTGGCCCGTGGGGCGGCACGCTAGCCTCCGATCGATCCCTGGCAGCCTCGCCTCTCCGCCGGTGCCGAGAGCGGCGCTGAACCCCGGTTTTCTCGCCGCATGAGCTCCGTGGCCGACAAGTACGACGCTCCGATCAAGCTCGCGGGAATGGGCGAACGCAGCTTCCATGCCATGGCCAAGCCGGCCGGGGCGCGCTGCAATCTCGACTGCACCTATTGCTTCTATCTGAGCAAGGAGAGCCTGCCCGGCGGACCGGATGCACGCGGACCCGGCGCCGGCGACATGGACCGCGGCACGCTCGAGCGGTTCGTGCGCCAGTACATCGCCGGCGTGACCGGCCCGGAGGTGGTCTTCACCTGGCAGGGCGGCGAGCCGACGTTGCGCGGCCTCGCCTTCTTCGAGAAGGTGGTCGCCCTGCAGGCGAAGCATGTCCGACCGGGCCAGCGGATCCACAACGACCTGCAGACCAACGGCGTGCTGATCGACGAGGCGTGGGCCCGCTTCCTGAAGGAGCACCGGTTCCTGGTCGGTCTCAGCATCGACGGGCCGCGCGTGCTGCACGACCCGTGTCGGGTGAACAAGGGCGGCGCGCCGACCTTCGACAAGGGGATGGCGGCCGCCGCGCTGCTGCGCCGGTTCGGCGTGCCGTTCAACGCGCTCGTCTCCGTGCACCGCCTCAACGCCGGGAAGCCGCTCGACGTCTATCGCTTCCTGCGCCGCGAGCTCGGCGTGACGGTGATCCAGTTCATCCCGGTGGTCGAGCCGCGCGACTTCGCGACCACGGCGCCGCAGGCGCACGACCCGGCGCGCGCGCCATTGCTCGGCAGCCCGCAGGCGCGGCCCGGCGATCCGGACTCGGTCGTCACCGACTGGTCGGTCGATCCCGACGACTGGGGCACCTTCCTGTCGCGGGTGTTCGACGAGTGGCGGCGCAAGGATCTCGGCACCGTCCTGGTCACCCATTTCGAGACCCTGGTTGCGCGCCGCCTCGGCCAGCCGGCTCAGATCTGCATCTACGCCGAGACCTGCGGCAAGGCCGTCGTGGTCGAGCACGACGGCAGCGTCTTCTCCTGCGACCACTACGTCTATCCCGAGCACCGGCTCGGCAGCCTGCACGAGGCGACCCTCGCCGATCTCGTCTTCTCGCGCGCGCAGGTGATGTTCGGCTACGCCAAGTCGGACCGCCTGCCGGCCTATTGCCGGGCCTGCGAGGCGCTGGCCGACTGCTGGGGCGAATGCCCGCGCAACCGCCTGATCAGGACACCCGACGGCGAGCCGGGCCTCAACTATCTGTGCGCCGGGCTGAAGCGCTTCTTCCGCCATGCGGGGCCCGCGGCCGACGCCATCGCGACCGACATCCGGGCCCGGAAGCCGGCATTCACCAGTGGGACGTGACATTCTCAACGGAGGAGATTGCATGACCTTCGGATCAACAGCCATGCGTACGCTCGTCGGAGTCACGGCCGGCCTCCTGCTCGGCGCGAGCTGGTCGCTCGGGCCGGCCGTGGCCCAGCAGGTCACCGGCACGCTCGGCGCGCCGGATGCCACCACGACCATCGACGGTCGCCAGCTCCCCGCGCCGGACCCGAAGTTCGGTGGTGTGATCAGGAACGATGCGCTGCAATCGAAGCCCTGGTGGGCGCCCCGCATCGTGCCGCCGAAGGAGGCGCCGAACGTCCTCCTGATCATCACGGACGACGCCGGCTTCGGCGTGCCGTCGACGTTCGGCGGCGTCATCCCGACGCCGACCATGGACGGCCTCGCGGCCGAGGGCCTGCGCTACAATCGTGTCTTCTCGACCGCGCTGTGTTCGCCGACCCGCGCCGCGCTGATCACCGGGCGCAACCATCACTCGGTCGGCTTCGGCGTGATCTCCGAGCAGTCGACCGGGTTCCCGGGCTACAACAGCATCATCGGCAGGGACAAGGCGACCATCGGCCGGATCCTGACCGACAACGGCTACGCCACCGCGTGGTTCGGCAAGGACCACAACACGCCGGCCTTCGCGGCGAGCCAGGTCGGGCCGTTCGACCAGTGGCCGACCGGCATGGGCTTCGAGTACTTCTACGGCTTCGTCGGCGGCGACGCCAACCAGTGGCAGCCGAACCTGTTCCGCAACACGACGCAGATCTACCCGTTCGACGGCAAGCCGCCCGGCACCTGGAACCTGATCACGGCGATGGCCGACGACGCCATCGACTATATCGGCCGGATGCACCAGACCGATCCGACGAAGCCGATCTTCATCAAGTATGCGCCGGGCGCCACCCATGCGCCGCACCACCCGACCAAGGAGTGGGTGGAGAAGATCACGGCCATGCATCTGTTCGACGACGGCTACGAGACGCTGCGCGAGCGGATCTTCGAGAACCAGAAGCGGCTCGGCGTGATCCCGAAGGATGCCAAGCTGACGCCGTGGCCGCGCGAGGTTCTGAAGGAGTGGGATACGCTGACGCCGGAGGCCAAGAAGCTGTTCGTCCGCCAGGTCGAGGTGTTCGCCGCCTACGCGGCCTACAACGATCACGAGATCGGCCGGGTGATCCAGGCGTTCGAGGACGTCGGCCGACGCGACAACACGCTGATCATCTACATCAACGGCGACAACGGTACGAGCGCCGAGGGCGGCCCGATGGGTACGCCCAACGAGGTGGCGTTCTTCAACGGCCTGAGCGAGCTGCCGGTCGACGTGCAGATTAAGTTCTACGACGTGTGGGGCACGGAGCAGACCTACAATCACATGTCGGCCGGCTGGTCGTGGGCTTTCGACACGCCGTTCGACTGGTTCAAGCAGAACGCCTCGCGGCTCGGCGGGACCAACCAGAACATGGTGGTGTCGTGGCCGGCCCGCATCACCGACAAGGGCGCGTTGCGCGAGCAGTTCGTCCACGTCATCGACGTGGTGCCGACGATCCTGGAGGTCGCCGGACTGCGGGCGCCCGACACGGTCGACGGGATCAAGCAGGCGCCGATCGAGGGCACCAGCTTCGCCTACACGTTCGACCCGAAGAACGCCAAGGCGGCGTCGCGGCACGGCACCCAGTATTTCGAGATGATGGGCCAGTGGGCGCTCTACAAGGACGGTTGGCTCCTGAGCACCAAGGTCAACCGCGCACCCTGGGAGGCGTTCGGCGCGGCCAACCCTGACCCGCTGAACAACCAGGTGTTCCAACTCTACGACCTGTCCAAGGACTTCACCCAGGCCGACGACATCGCCGCCAAGAACCCGCAGAAGGTGAAGGAGATGCGCGAGGCCTTCCTGGCCGAGGCGAAGAAGTATCAGGTGCTGCCACTCGACGCCTCGGTCGCCGCCCGCATCGTCGCGCCGCGTCCGAACATCACGGCGGGCCGCAGCGAGTTCGTCTACACGCGGCCGATGACCGGGCTGCCGCAGGGCGACTCGCCGAACCTGCTCAACACCTCCTACACGATCACGGCCGACATCGAGGTGCCGGACGGCGGCGCCGAAGGCATGATCCTCACCTCGGGTGGGCGCTTCGCCGGCTACGGCTTCTATCTGAAGGACGGCAAGCCCGTGTTCCTGTGGAACCTGGTGGATCTGAAGCGAGTGAGGTGGGAAGGGCCCGACGTGCTCGCGCCGGGCCGTCACACGCTGGAGTTCAACTTCAAGTATGACGGGCTCGGCATCGGCACGCTGGCGTTCAACAACATGAGCGGCGTCGGTCGCGGCGGCACCGGAATCCTGAAGGTCGACGGCAAGGCGGTCCAGACCATCACGCTGCCGCACACGTTGCCGATGATCCTGCAATGGGACGAGGCCTTCGACATCGGCTCCGACACGCTGACCGGCGTCAACGACGCCGACTACACGCCGCCGTTCCGGCTCACCGCCAGGCTGAACAAGCTGACCATCAAGGTCGACCGGCCGCAGCTCGGCAAGGCCGACATCGAGAAGCTGGAGACCGCGCGGGCGACCGCGGTCGACGGCGCGCCGCTCACCCGCGTGCAGCCCGGGCCGCATTGAGGCAGCTTTCGCCAGGTGAAAGGCGCTCCCTTCGTCATGGCCGGGCGCGTCGCGGCCATCCACGATCGTGGTCTTGCGGAGACCGCGAGATCGTGGATGCTCGCGACGCGCGGGCATGACGGGTCGGGAGAGTCGAGGGCTGGAACGAGACGCGCCCGAGGGGGCGACCTTCGTTTGATCACAGCAGGGAGATGCTCATGAGAACGAGTCTGTTGGTCGGTGTCGTGCTGGCGAGCGTGGCCGCGGGCGGCGCCTCGGCGCAGGTGCAGGGCGTGAATCTGAACGGCCCGTGGATTTGCGTCGCGAACTGTCTCGGCGGCCAGGGCAGCAGCGCCTTCATCACCCAGTACGGCGCCCAGCTCAACGTCATCAACGACGCCGGTCAGCCGTCGGCCGGGTGGGTCGAGTATCCGGGCCGCATCTGGATCGCCAACGCCTGGCAGGGGGCCGTCTACTCGCCGGACGGCATGACCATCCAGTTCGACAAGGGGACCATCTGGCAGCGCCCGCCGGTGGCTCCGCCGGCCCGCCGCCGCCGTTAGGCGAAGCCCCGCGGCGACGACCCCGGCGGCGGCGGCGTGGCGCCGCCGTGTCCGTCGGGATCAGTTCGGCCGGCGCGGTCCGGGGCGGCCGCCCGGCCCGTCGCCGCGGTCGTCGGGGCTCGACCGTGGCGCCTCGGGTTCGCCGGTGGTGCCGGGCTGCGGCCCGGCCTCGACATCCTCGGCGCGCGCCGCGTGGGCGGCGAGATGCGCCAGCACCTCGGCGGTGCGGTAGACCGACGCCTGCACGCTGCCGAGCATCTCGGCCATCCGGGTGGTGTCGAGCCCGTCGGTGATCTCCAGCGCGGCGAGCTGCGCGTTCTCGACCACGGGCGACAGCAGGGTGCGGTAGATGTGGTCGGCCTTCGGATCGAGCCGGGCCGCGAACAACGCGTTGCGGTCGACCACGTTCTCCTGGAACCGGCTGCGGGCCGTCTCGGCCGCCTTGCGCTCGGACAAATCCATGAACAGGAGGACGAAGCCCAGCACCTTGCCGGGCGACGAGAACACCGGGTCGGCCCGCACCAGGAGCTGGCGCGGATCGTCCTGGCCGGCGGCGAGCTGCACCTCGCCCCGCCAGGTGCGGTGGTCGCGGGCGAGATCGATCATGCGCTGGCGCACCTCGGCGGCGTCGACGAACAGCGGGACGAGGTCGTGGATGGTGGCGAGATCGCCGTGCGAGAGCGGCAGCAACCGGTTGAAGGCGGCGTTGCACAGGAGGATGTGACCGCTCGCGTCGGCGATTACGGCCGGCTGGTCGGAGACCCGCACCTGGCTGCGCACGGTGTCGAGCTGGTGCTGGGCGATCAGGAAGCTGACGGCGCGGAACTGCAGCACCACGTCCGTCACCGTGTCGCTGATCAGCCTTGCGGCGGTGAGGTCGGCCGAGGTCCAGGCGTCGCTCGTGCCCTCGACGAGCTGGTGCCACTTGGCGAAGGAGCGCCGCGGCGACAGGTCCTTGGGCGTGGCGCCGACCTCGACCGGCTTGAGCGGATCGCCACCCCAGGTGACGGTGCGCACCCGCTCGGGGCGGAACCAGATCAGATACTCGCCCGGCGAGGGCGACACCGGGGTCGCGAGAATCCCGCTCGCCACCGCGGCGAGCCGGGCGAGGTCCGGCTTCTCGGCGCCGAGCGCCGAGGTGGCGTAGAGCGGCAGCCGCGGCCGGCTGTCGAGCCAAGCCCCGATGGCGCGCAGATCCGGCGTCCCCGGCACCTCACCGGTGGTGAGAACCTGGCCGTCGTAGAGCAACGCCGCGCCGGTCGCGTTCACCGGCGTCAGCAGCGCCTGCGACTGGTCGAACAGCGCCATTCGCCAGTCGCCCTCGCGGGCGATCGCCTCGATCATGCGCTGCTCGAGCCGGCGCACCGACAGCTCGGCCTGCGCCTGCACGAAGCTCTCCAGCGCCGCGACCCGGGTGGCGACCGCCTCGGCGAGCAGCTCGCACACGGCCCGCACCTCGAAGGACACGATGCGCGGGACGTAATGGTGGCAGGCGACCAGCCCCCACAGCTTGCCGCCGACCATCAGCGATGCGACCAGCGTCGCGCCGACCCCCATGTTCTTCAGATACTGGATGTGGATCGGTGACATGCTGCGCAGCCCGCACAGCGACATGTCGAGATCCGTGCCGGTGATCGGCGACAGCCGCGGCTCCAGCGGCACCGGGTCGTAGGCGACGTCGACCAGCACGCGCACCCGGTTGCGCTCGTAGAGCCGCCGGGCGATCTGCGGGATGTCGGAGGCCGGGTAGCGGTTGCCCAGATAGGGCTCGAGCTCCGGCTCGCGCTGCTCGGAGAACACCTGCCCGTGGCCGAGCTCGTCGAACCGGTAGATCATCACCCGGTCGTAGCCGGTGATCGCCTTGTAGATGCGGGCCGCCTCGTCGCACAGGGCGCGCAGCGAGGGCGCGCCGAGAATGCCCTGAAGCGCCTTCTCGATCTGCGACGCCAGCGGCATCGCGGCGCCGGCCCGCTCGAGCTCGATCACCAGCCCTTCGCCGGGCGGCCGGTGGATCAGCACGTCCCAGGACTCGCCGCCGAAACGGCAGCGGATCGCGTGCGGAATGGTGTCGAGCGGCTCGGCCTGATGCGGCGCGATCGCCGCGGCGAGCGCCGGCGCCAGGTCGGCGACGCGGCGGCCGATCACCGGGCCGTCGACGCCCAGGAACGCCGCCGTGTTGGCGCTCGCCATGACGACGACGCCGTCGCTCTCGCGCATCATCATCAGCGCGCCGTGCGGCTGGATCGACTGTGCGAGATGGATCTGCTCCAGCTCGCAGTTCGACAGGTCGGCCTGTCCGAACGGCGGGATCGCGAGTGGCTCGCCCAAGTCTGCGTGCTCCGGTGTGTCGTTCTCGTGCCGTCGTTACGGGTGTGGTCGGTCCAGGGTCGTCGTCTTCCGCGCAGCGTCGTCGTCACGGTCCGCCGTCACGGTTCGCCGCCGAGCGCGCCGGCGCAGTGGTGCAAGCACTCTCTTTCGGCGAGCTCCACTCCATCGTGCCGGAACCCGTCGAGACGGAGCCCGTCGCGCAGCCCGCAGGGGCTCGCGGGTCGGGCGGCCGCCGGCCACCGCGAGGTCGCCTATCTAACCGAAACAGGTCACGGCTCGTCCAGCATTTGCGGCGGATGAGAGTAAAATTGGCGTTCGAGCGGTAAAATTCAGCTCTTCGATCCGCCGGCCGGCGGATCGTCGCCGAGGTCGTAGCGGTTGAGCTTGGCGTAGAGGCTCTGCCGGGACAGCCCGAGCAGCTCGGCCGCGGCGGTGCGATTGCCGCCGGCGAGGTCGAGGGCGGCCCGGACATAGTGCCGCTCCACCACGTTGATGGTATCGCGCACCAGCTTGCGCAGCGAGGTCTTGCCGATCTGCTCGGTCAGCGGTCCGAGCGCCGAGATCAGCCGATTGGCGTCCTCGGCCGGCGGCAGCCGCCGGGCGACGTCGCGCAGGATGACGCCGATGTGCGGGTTCGACGGATCGCCGGTGCCGGCCGCCGAGATCTCGACCTCGGTCGAGGCGCCGAGCTCGCCGTGGATGGTCGTCGAGAACAGCCGGACGAAGCGTTGCCGGTGGACATTGGCGAGCAGCACGGTGAGGTCCGCGCCCGGGCGCCACAGCCAGCGGCCGAGCCGCTCGCCGACCACGAGCCCCTTCGCCCCGACCTCGACGAGATCGAGGAAGGCCTGGTTGGTGCGGCGGATCACGCCTTCCTGGTTGATCACCACGAAGCCGTCCGGCATCCGCTCGATCAGGTCCTCGACCGACAGGCGGTCGGCCTGCGCCGGCATCGCGAGCGGCGCGCCGACCGGCGAGAGCTGGACCAGGAAGATAGGCCCCGGATCCGAGGTCATCAGCGAGGCGCGCACCAGGCAGGCCTTCCGGGTCTGGCCGAAATGCATGACGATACCGGGCGCCTTGCCCTGTTCGCGCACCCGCAACAGCATCGCCTGCAGGAGGTCGCGCTCCTCCGCCAGCACGTCGGCCAGGAAGTCGCGGCCGGCGACGCTGTCGGGGCGCGGCCCGACCGCGCCGAGCGCCTGCACGGCGGCCGGGTTCGCCTCGATGATCCGCAGGTTGGAGGCGCGCAGAAGCAGCACGGCCTCTGTCGAGGTGTGGAACAGAAGCCGGTAGCGGGTCTCGACGTCGCGCAGCTTCCAGTAGTCGCGCTCCATCGTCTGCTGGGCGGCGATCAGCCGCGACTGCAGTTCGGCGACCGCCTGCAGGTTCTTGCCGATGGCGAGCAGGCCGGGCCGGCCGCCGAGCAGTACGGTCGTGTACTCGATCGGCAGCTCGCGGCCGCTGGGGAAGCGCTGGGTGACCTGTCGGAACGCGGAGACGCCGGTCTTGAGGGCGTCCTCCACCATGCGGCGGACCTTCTCGCCGCCCACCTCGGTGACGGTGTCGACCCAGGGCCGTCCGAGCCAGGCTTCGACGCCCTTCTCGGAGATGGCATCGGAGAGCGTGACCTCGCGGATCACCCCGTTCATGTCGAGCAACAGGGTGACGTCCGGCTGCGAGATGTTGAGACTGGTCATGGTCGCTCGATACCGGAAACGTTAAAGAGGCGACCGCGCGCTGCCCTCGATGATCAAGTTGTCATGACCACGACGATGGTCTCAGCGGGAGCCCGGCGGCACAGGGGTTCGCTCACCAGGGGCGAATCAGTATGGCTCGAATTCCCATTCCTTGCTTGTCAATTGGACAGCTGACGCGGCGTCCGTCAATGGAGCTATTGCGGATCGCGGCGTAATTCAAGCGTCAACACGCAAACTGTCAGGTTTTTTTGACCTGGTATGCAACTATGGCGTAGATCCCGCGAAGTTGCGCCTACCGGGTTGTCACTGCGAAACTGTCGAGTGTTGTCCGGACGACTTGACGGGTGGTTCTGTCAGGCGCGTCAGCAAATCCGCGATATGAGCCATCAGCGCGGCCAGCAGGGACGCCGCCACCCAGACCCAGTCCGCCCCGACCAATGCGGCCCGGACGGCGACGAGAAGGCAGGCGCCGGCGGCGAGATTGGGCAGCAGCCGGCGCAATGGCGGCAGGCGCCCGGCGAGGGCCGTCATCCGCCCCGCCAGCGCCAGCGCGATCGTCTCGACCACCACGAGCGCCAGGATCAGGTCGATCACCCGGCCGCTGGCGAACAGCTCGGCCATCGCGGGGCCGGTCAGCCGAACGGGCCGTTGAGCTGGACCACGGTCCAGGTGAGATAGGACGCGATCGTCACCCACACGAGGTAAGGGAAGAAGAACAGGCTGGCGAGCTTGGAGTCCTTCAGCGGCGCGACCACCATCAGGAACACGGCGAGCCACAGGGCGCCGACCTCGATCAGCGCCCAGTCGGGCCGTTGCTGATTGAAGAACAGGAAGCTCCACAACATGTTGAGGCCGCCGACCAGGACGAACAGCGCGACGATCACGCCGCGCCGGCGCGGGCAGGCGACGTCGCGCCAGGCGAACGCCATGCCGATCACCGAGAAGGCGAACACGGTCGTCCAGACGATCGGGAAGGCGTAGTCGGGCGGCTGCCAGGACGGCTTCTTGAGCGCCTGGTACCAGTCGCCGAGCTGGGTGAGCTCGCCGCCGATGGTGGCGATCGCCGCCGTGAACAGCGTGGCGAGCACGAGGGGCCACCAGAAGCCGCGCTCGCGCGGCTCCTGCGGCAGGTCGACGCGAAGCGTCAGGGGCGAGCGAGACCGCACAGCGTGGCGACGTCCTTGAAGAAGATCCGCACGTGAGCCGCGGGCTTGGCCCGGACCAGCTCCTTGTTCATGTAGGCTTGCCAGGTCAGCCGCTGCACGTCCGGGTCGCGGCACATCCCGACGAAACGCTCGCGCGTCCAGTCGCTGCGATACCAGAAGCGCTGCATCATTCCAAGGATGAAGAACACCCGGCCGTGCGCCTTCATGAAGCGCTTGCGGGCGAGCGCGAGGGCGCGCGCGTCGCCGGTCGCCAGCGCCTCGTCGACCGCCTCGGCGGCGAGGCGGCCGCCGGCGAGCGCGTAGTAGATGCCTTCGCCCGAGGCCGGCGCCACCACGCCGGCGGCGTCGCCGGCCAAGAGCACGTCGCGGCCGTTGTCCCAGCGCTTGAGCGGATGCAGCGGGATCGGCGCGCCCTCGTGACGCAGCGTCTCGCAGGCGTCGAGCCCGGTGGCGCGGCGCAGCTGTGCCACCGCCTCGCGCAGCGCGAAGCCCTTCTTCATCGAGCCGGTGCCGATGCTGGTGGTCGTGCCGTGCGGGAAGATCCAGGCGTAGAAGTCGGGCGACAGCGGGCCCTGGTAGTAGACGTCGCAGCGCGCCGGATCGAAGTCGCCGACGCCGGCCTCCGGCGACCGGACGATCTCGTGATAGGCGAACACCATCGGCACCTTGTCGGCGCCCGGCACCGCCTGGCGCCCGACCTGCGACACCGCGCCGTCGGCGCCGATCACGGTGCGGGCCCGCACGCTCTGCGGCGCGCCGCTCTCCTTGTCGCGATAGTGGAGGACCGAGAGGCCGGAGTCGTCGCGCTCGAGCTTCTCGAACGTGCCGGTGCGCCGCACGGCGCCGGCCTTGGCGGCGCGCTCGCGCAGCCACTCGTCGAACGGGCCGCGGTCGACCATACCGACGAAGCCGCCGTCGATCGGCATGTCGACCTGGCGGGCCGAGGGCGCCACCATGCGGGCGCCGGTGATCTTGGCGCACAACATGTGCTCGGGAATGTCGAAGTCGCGGATGGCGCGCGGCGGGATGGCGCCGCCGCACGGCTTGATGCGGCCGGCCTTGTCGAGCAGCAGCACGGCGCGGCCGCGGCGGGCGAGATCGGTGGCGGCGGTCGCCCCGGCGGGGCCGCCGCCGACGACGACGGTGTCGTAGGTCTCCAGTGCGGGCATGGTCATCACCTCCCTGCCTTCGCGGGCGCGTAGAGCGGGTCGTCCGCGTCGGTCTCGCCCTCGGTCAAAGCGACGGTGCGCTCGGAGACGCGGCCCGGATGCACCCGGGCGGCCAGCACGGCGGACACCAGGAACAGCACGGCCTCGAGCGCGAAAACGGTGGCGTAGGCGGAGACGGGCGAGCCGAGCAGGGCGCGCGCGACGTCGCTCGCCAGCGTCCCGAGAAAGCCGCCGACCCCGAAGGAGATCGCCTGGGCGGCGCCCCACAGGCCCATGCGGACGCCCTCGCGGTGCTCGCGGCCCTCGCTGGCGAGCCCCATCATCGAGCCGATGGCGGCGACCGCGTAGGCGCCGTTGGTGACGCCGAGCATGAACACGCAGGCCCGCAGCGGCCAGCCGGGGCCGACGAAGGCGCCGAGCGCGAGGCTCGCGAGCGCGATCGCCGAGGCGATGCAGCCGCCGATGCACCAGCCCCGCATCGAGGCGAGCGCCCGCCCGAAGCGGCCCGTGCCGGCGATGCCGACCGTCACCATGCCGATCAGCACGCCGGTGTGCTGGACGCCGGAGAGCTTGGTCGAATCGCCCGGCGTGAAGCCGAACACGGTGCCGGCGAACGGCTCGAGGATCAGGTCCTGGGCGCTGTAGGCGAGCATCGAGATCAGCACGAAGATGGCGAAGCGGCGCGCCTCGGGCTCGGCCCAGACCTGGGCCAGCGCCTCGCGGAACGGCACTTTTCGCGTGTCCTCGCCGCGGCCCGTGGCGGCCGGCGCGGCCGCGGCGCGAGGATCGCCCTCGACGCCCCACACGGCCAGCACCGAGACCACGATGGCGATCGCCGACACGCTGGTCGCGACGGTGACGAGCCGGGCCGGCGAGAACGGGTCGAGCAGATGGCCGGCGCCGCCCGCCGTGACGATGAAGCCGACGATCATCATCACCCAGACGATGGTGGCGGCGGCGGCGCGGCGGTCCGGATCGACGCGCTTGGCGAGCAGCACGAGAAGCGAGGTGCCGGCGGCGCCGACCCCGATGCCGATGCCGACGAAGGCGAGCGCCGCGATGGCGACGCCGAGCACCACGCTGGTGCCGAGCAGGGCCGTGCCCATCGCGGCGGCGGCGCCCGACAGCGCCAGCGTCGCCATGCCGCCGAGGATCCACGGCGTCGCCCGGCCGCCCGAGTCGGAGCCGTGGCCCCAGCGCGGCCGCAGCACCTGCACGGCGTAATGGATGGCGACCAGCGCGCCGGGTAGCATCGCCGGGAGGGCGAACTCGACGACCATCACCCGGTTGAGGGTCGAGGTGGTCAGCACCACGATCGCGCCGAGCGCCGTCTGCACGAGGCCGAGCCGGACGATCCCGACGAGGTCGAGCGGTCTTGCGCCCGAGGCGAGGTGCGCGGTCGGGCTCATGCCGGGGCTCCGAGGCTCGCGAGCGCGACGGCGCTCGTCATCATGCCGGCGACATAGAGCGTGACGCCGAGGCCGCTGAACCACGTCGCCTTGGCGATCGGCTCGCGCAGGAAGCGCACCGCCAGCGCGCCCTGCGCGACCAGCAGCGCCGCGACGATGGCGGCCTGTATCGGCTTGCCCCAGGCGAGCAGCAGGGCGATGACGATCACCTGCGGCACCGCCATCACGATGCAGGCGAGGCGGGCGGCGGCGTCGACGCCGAGCTGCACGGGCAGCGAGCGGACGCCGGTGCGGATGTCGCCCTCGATCGACTTGAAGTCGTTGAGGGTCATGATGCCGTGCGCGCCGGCGCTGTAAAGGAACGCGAGTGTCACGATCCGCCAGTCGGGCAGGCCGCCGATCATCACGGCGGCGCCCGTGAACCAGGCGAAGCCCTCGTAGGTGATGGCGCAGGCGGCGTTTCCGTACCAGCCGTTCTGCTTCAGCCGGACCGGCGGCGCGCTGTAGAGCCAGGCGAGCACCAGGCCGACCGCGGCGGCGCCGAGCACCCAGTCGCCGAGCTGGCTCGCCAGCGCCAGCGACATCGCGGTCCAGAGAATCGCGAGATAGAGGCCCCAGCGGCCCGGGATGCGGCCGGACGGGATCGGCCGGTGCGGCTCGTTGATGGCGTCGACATGGCGGTCGAACCAGTCGTTGACGACCTGGCTGGTGGCGACCAGCAGCGGCCCGCACAGCACGATGCCGGCGACCACCACGGGCCAGCGCGGCCCGAGCGGCAGCCCGGACGAGACGACGCCGCAGGCGAACGCCCACATGGGCGGGAACCAGGTGATCGGCTTCAACAGCTCGAGCACGGCCGACGGGGCCGGCACCTGCAGGGTCGTCGTCGCACTCATACCAGCTCGCTCATTGGCTCATTCTTCCGGCTCGACCGGCTCGCCGGCGTCGGCGAGGCCGTAGCGGCGCAGCTTCACGTAGAGGCTCTGGCGCGACAGGCCGAGCATCTCGGCCGCCGAGGCGCGGTTGTTGCCGGTCAGCTCGAGCGCCGCCTCGATGCACAGCCGCTCGACCACGTCGGTGGCCTCGCGCACCAGCTCCTTCAGCGACACCCGTCCGACCAGCTCGGTGAGCTGGTCGACCGAGCGCGGCATCTCGCGACCGGCGCGGGCGTCGGTCGGCAGGCGGCGGCCGACATTGCGGACCGTGAAGCCGTAGAAGGGCTCGGCCCCGTTGGCGACGGCGGCGGCCGAGATCTCGACCTCGGCCTGAGCGCCGAGCTCGCCGCGCAGCGTCGTCGCGAACAGCCGCACCGAGCCGATCTGGCGAAGGTTCGCGACCAGCACGTTGAGGTCGACGCCGGAGCGGCCGAGCCAGCGCTCGAGCGATTCCCCGCGCGCCTGCTCCTCGCTGGCGAGCTGGGCGAGATCCAGGAACGCCGGGTTGGCGGCGAGCACGCGGCCGTCGCGGTCGGTGACGACGATGCCGTCCGGGGCGTGCTCGAAGAAGCGCAGGAGCTTCGTGCGGCTTTCCGTGCCGGTCCCGGCGCCGTCGCGCTCCGGCAGCGACAGGCGGACCAGGAACAGCGAGGCGTTCTCCTGGCGGAACAGCGAGGCGGAGACGAACACGGTGCGGCCGGAATCGACCAGCCGGGCGCGCGTGGAATCCGATCGGCCGGCCGAGCGGACGCCGGCGAGCAGCGCCTGGATGGCCGGCACGGTGTCGGGCTCGAACGCCTCCAGGAGCGGGCGGCCGATGATGCGGCGGCCGAGATCCCCGAAGGTCTGGGCGGCGGCGGGATTCGCCTCGACCACCCGTTGCGACGAGGTGTCGACGATCAGCACCGGCTCGGGCGACATCTGGAACAGGAGCCGGTAGCGGGTCTCGGCGTGGCGCAGGCGCGTGTAGTCGCGCTCCATCGACTGCTGCGCCTCGACGAGCCGCTGCTGCAGCTCGGCGACCGGGCGCAGGTCGCGGCCGACCGCGATCAGCGGGCCGGACGGCAGCCGGATCGCCGAGTAGAGGATCGGCACGTCCATGCCGCGGGTGGAGGGATGGTTGACCTGGCGGCGCGGGGTCGCCAGGTCGCCCGCCTCGCGCAACAGCGCCTCGACCTTGGGACGGCTCTCGGTCGTCACCGTGTCGGCGAAGGTCTGGCCGAGCAGGGGCCCGTGACCCTCGAGGGCGGATTGCAGCTCCGGGCTCTGGCAGGCCATGTCGCGGATGATGCCGTTGTCGCCGACCACCAGCGCAACGTCCGCCGCGGCCGCGACGAGGGTCGCCGCCGCCTTCACGTCCAGCTCGCCCAACGACTCTATCGGCGCTCTGAAGCCGTTCACGTGCGACCAAGTCCTCTTTCGAGCCGTCACCGGCCCGCCGTCGTCCCTGGTCGGCGCGTGGCGTCGATCACGGGCGATGGGCGAGCGCGGCGACGAGATTCTGTGCCTGAATGGGTGCCTGGCGGGCATCGACCGCGACCGCGTCGGCACCGACCCGGGCGACATAGTCCGGGTGATCGACGAAGACGCGACCGCCGACCAGCACGCCGACCGAACGGTTGCAGGAGTCGCGGCGAACCGTCTGGATGCAGGCGGCGAGCGCCTCCAGCCGCGTTTCGCAGCTCAACGAGAAGCCCACCACGGCGAACCACTCGTTGCGGACCATGGCGGCGAGATCGGCGCGGGCCGGCACCGGCGCGTCCCAAACGAGCCAGCCGGCGCGGCGGAAGAACTCCGCCACCATGGCGATGCCGAAGGTGTGCTGCTCGCCGGGCGCCGGCACGAGGAGCACCGGCAGGCCTTCCTGCAGGTGCTCGACCTCGCTGTGGAACGAGGCGCTGAACTCGCGCAGCACGCGATGGAGACGCCACAGGCCGAGCGTGACCTGGGTGAAGTCGCAGGTGTCGTGGTTCCACATCTCGCCGAGGCGCCGGGCGGTCGGCGCCAGCACGTCGAGATAGACCCGCTCGACCGGCATGCCGCGGGCGAGCACGGCCTCGACGAAGGACAGCGCGCCGGCATCGTCGCCGGCCAGCACCCGGTCGGTCAGCTCGGCGACCTCGTCCGCGTCCAGGGCCCGGCCCGGCATCGGCAGCTCGTCACAGGTGCAGGAGTGCGCGAGCACGAGCTTCGGGAGGATGTGGTGCTCGACGGCCCGGTTGACGGGTGTCGCCAGCGGGGCGGCCGGCGCCACCGTCGAAGACCATGGTGTGTCGTTGGAACGATGCGTCTCGGCCACGGCGAGCCGATCGGCGGCGCGGCCGTCGCCAGGATAGCCGCTCGTTCTGACCCACCAATCCCTCGCCGCCACCTGGGGTCTCGCTTCGGCCATAGCTACGCCTCTCAACAAGTTAAAGCCCGCGGGGATGAACAGTCAAGTTTAGTTTACGTACAGAATTGTTGACACCACCAGGGAAGCATCCTAGGCTCGCCTCACGATGGCACGCGCAAGGAGCGGCGCGATGCAAAAAGCTGACTCAGAGGGGGTGGTCTCGTCTGCATGTTGCGCAACGCAAGATGCGGCAGGCCGCGGCGCTGCGGGAGATTCATCGCACCATCCGGCGTCCCGCCCGTCAAGGGCGGTTGACAGTCCGTGTCATTACCGATTGTCAGGCAACTCGGATCCTGATCGGATGCAGGTTTCTTCCGATGCAGCATCGAAGGCGGTGCCTATCGGGCTTTACACGCCCGAGGAGCGCATTCGCCGTGATGCGTCGCCGTGGACCCTCGTGCAGGGCATCCTGGCGCCGTTGCAGTTCCTCGTTTTCCTGGTCAGCCTCGGGCTGGTGCTGCGCTTCCTCGCCACCGGCGAGGGCTATGTCGCGGCCACCGTCTCGGTCGTGATCAAGACGATCGTGCTCTACATCATCATGGTCACGGGCTCGATCTGGGAGAAGGTGGTCTTCGGCAAGTACCTGTTCGCACGTCCCTTCTTCTGGGAAGACGTGTTCAGCATGCTGGTGCTGGCGCTGCACACGGGCTACCTGGTCGCCGTCGCGACCGGGGCCGACGTGACCACCCAGATGACGCTGGCGCTCGCCGCCTACGCCTCCTACGTCGTCAACGCGACCCAGTTCGTCCTCAAGCTGCGGGCCGCCCGCAAGCAGCAGGAGGCGATGGACGCCGCCGCCGCCCTCGCCGGAGCGGCGCAATGAACGCCATCGTCCCGCCCGTCGCCACGCCGTCCGCCGAGATCGGCTGCACCGATGCCCCGGTGCTCTACGAGCGCGGCCAGCGCGAGGTGTTCTGCGGGCTGACCGGCATCGTCTGGCTGCACCGGAAGATCCAGGACGCCTTCTTCCTGGTGGTCGGCTCGCGCACCTGCGCGCATCTCCTGCAGTCGGCCGCCGGCGTGATGATCTTCGCCGAGCCGCGCTTCGCCACCGCCGTGATCGAGGAGCGCGACCTCGCCGGGCTGGCCGACGCCAATGCCGAGCTCGACCGGGTGGTGACCCGGCTGGTGGAGCGCCGGCCCGACATCAAGCTCCTGTTCCTGGTCGGCTCCTGCCCGTCCGAGGTGATCAAGCTCGACCTCCAGCGGGCCGCCGAGCGGCTGTCCGAGGCGTTCGCGCCGCGGGTGCGGATCCTGTCGTGGTCGGGCAGCGGCATCGAGACGACCTTCACCCAGGGCGAGGACGCCTGCCTGGCCGCCCTGGTGCCGCAGATGCCGGCCGAGGCCGCCGACGCGGCACCATCGCTCCTCGTGGTCGGGGCCCTAGCCGAGGTGGTCGAGGACCAGTTCGTCCGCCTGTTCGCAGATCTGGGCGTCGAGCGGGTGCGCTTCTTCCCGCCGCGCCGCTCCGACGACCTGCCGCCGGTCGGGCCGCAAACCCGGATGCTGCTCGCCCAGCCGTTCCTGGCCGAGACGGCGCGCCTGCTGGAGAAGCGCGGGGCGCAGCGCCTGTCGGCGCCGTTCCCGCTCGGCGTCGAGGGCACGACCGGCTGGATCGGCGCCGTCGCCAAGGCCTTCGGGGTCGACGACGCGCGCTTCGACGCGGTCGTCGCGCCGCGCGCCGAGCGGGCCCGCGTCGCGCTCGGACGCCAGCGCGAGAAGCTCGCGGGCAAGAGCATCTTCTTCTTCCCCGACTCGCAGCTCGAGGTGCCGCTCGCCCGGTTCGCCGCGCGGGAGCTCGGGATGACGCTCGTCGAGGTCGGCACGCCCTATCTGCACCGCGGCCATCTCGCCGCCGAGCTGGCGCTGCTGCCGGCCGGCACGGCGCTGTCGGAAGGCCAGGACGTCGACAGGCAGCTCGATCGCGCCCGCGCGGCGCGACCCGACCTCACGGTCTGCGGGCTCGGCCTCGCCAATCCGCTGGAGGCCGAGGGCCTCGCGACCAAGTGGTCGATCGAGCTTCTGTTCACCCCGGTGCACGGCTTCGAGCAGGCGGCCGACTTGGCCGAGCTGTTCGCCCGGCCGCTCGTGCGTCGCGACCGGCTGAAGGTGTGAGGAGGACGGTGTAGCAGCATGCAGCTCACGGTGTGGACATACGAGGCTCCTCCGCATGTCGGTGCGATGCGCATCGCCGCCGCCATGGAGGGCGTCCATTACGTGCTGCACGCGCCGCAGGGCGACACCTATGCCGACCTGCTCTTCACCATGATCGAACGCGCCCGGAAGCGTCCGCCCGTCACCTACACGACCTTCCAGGCCCGCGATCTCGGCGGCGACACCGCCGAGCTGTTCAAGACCTCCGTGAAGGAGGCGTACGAGCGGTTCCGCCCGCAGGCCCTGATGGTCGGGGCGTCCTGCACGGCCGAGCTGATCCAGGACGACCCGGGCGGTCTCGCCCAGGCGCTCGGGCTGCCGGTCCCGGTGGTGCCGCTCGAGCTGCCCGCGTACCAGCGCAAGGAGAACTGGGGTGCGGCCGAGACCTTCTACCGTCTCGTCCGGACTCTCGCCGGTCCCTCCGTGCCGCCGCCCGGCTCCAAGCGGCCGCCACGGGCGCCGGACCAGCCTCCCCGCTGCAACATCCTCGGGCCGACCTCGCTCGGCTTCCGACACCGCGACGACGTTCACGAGGTCACCGGTCTGCTCCACCGGCTCGGCATCGTCGTGAACGTCGTCGCGCCCCTCGGCGCCAGCCCGGCCGACCTCGCCCGCCTCGGCGAGGCCGACTTCAACGTCGTGCTCTATCCCGAGACCGGCTATCAGGCGGCGCAGTGGCTGGAGCGCAGCTTCGGCCAGAAGTCCACCAAGGTGGTGCCGATCGGCTTCGGCGCGACCTGCGACTTCGTGAAAGAGGTCGCGGCGCTCGCCGGCGTCGATGCAGCGCCGGTTCTCGCCGACACGCGCAGCCGTGCGCCCTGGTATGCCCGCTCGGTCGACTCGACGTATCTCACCGGCAAGCGCGTCTTCGTGTTCGGCGACGCGACCCACGCGATCGCGGCCGCTCGGATCGCGGCGGAGGAGCTGGGCTTCGAGGTCGTCGGGCTCGGCACCTACTCGCGCGAGTTCGCCCGCGAGGTGCGGGCCGCGGCGGCCAAGTACGGCGTCGAGCCGCTGATCACCGACGACTATCTGGACGTCGAGGAGAAGATCGCGGCCGCCCATCCCGAGCTGGTGCTCGGCACCCAGATGGAGCGCCACACGGCGAAGCGCCTGGGCGTGCCCTGCGCCGTCATCTCGGCGCCCGTGCACGTGCAGGACTTTCCGGCCCGCTACTCGCCCCAGATGGGCTTCGAGGGCGCGAACGTGCTGTTCGACACCTTCGTGCACCCGCTGATGATGGGCCTCGAGGAGCATCTCCTGCAGATGTTCCGCGAGGACTTCGAGTTCCACGCCGACGCGGCGCCCTCGCATCTCGGGTCGCACGGCGCCGCCGCTGCGGCCCGCGCCGAGGCGCCGTCCGTCGTCTCACCTGTCGCCGCGCCGGCCGTCCCGCCGGTGCTCGAGCCGGCCGCCGCCGTCGCGGCGTCGGTTCTCGACCGTGCTTCCCCGGTCCCGTCCGCAGACGGCGGGCCGGTTTCGCCGCCCCCGGCACCACCCCCGATTCGCTGGGCCGCCGACGCCGAGAAGGAACTGCACAAGATTCCCTTCTTCGTGCGCGGAAAAGCCCGCCGCAACACCGAGCGCTTCGCGCAGGATCGCGGTCTGTCCCTGATCACAGTCGAGACGTTGTATGATGCGAAAGCGTACTTCGCCCGCTGACACGACCCCGATCCGCGTCGTCATCGTGACGATGGACAGCCATCTCGCGGGCTCGGTGGCGCGTGCCCGCGCCGTGCTGTCGCGCGAGCTGCCCGGTCTCGACCTGGTGATGCACGCGGCCGACGAATGGGGCGGTGACCAGGCGGCGCTGTCGCGCTGCCTCGCGGACATCGCATCGGCCGACATCGTCGTCGCCACGATGCTGTTCCTCGACGAGCACATCCGCCCGGTGCTGCCCGCCCTGCAGGCGCGGCGCGACAAGTGCGACGCGATCGTCTGCGCGCTCGCCGCCGGCGAGGTGGTGCGCCTCACCCGCATGCACAAGTTCAGCATGTCGGGCGAGACGATGGGCGTGCTGAGCCTGCTCAAGCGGCTGCGCGGCAAGAGCTCCGAAGGGCCGGGATCGAACGGCCAGGGGCAGATGAAGATGCTGCGCCAGATCCCGAAGTTCCTGCGCTTCATCCCGGGCACGGCCCAGGATCTGCGCGCCTACTTCCTGGTGCTGCAGTACTGGCTCGCCGGCACCGACGAGAACATCACCAATCTCGTCCGCCTGATGGTCGAGCGCTATGCCGACGGCCCGCGCAAGGGGCTGCGCAGCGCGGTGAAGTCGGGCCCGCCGGTCGAGTATCCGGACGTCGGCCTCTATCATCCGGCCGTCAAGGGCCGGGTCACCGAGAAGCTCGCCGAGCTGCCGACCGCCGGCCCGAACGGCACGGTGGGCGTGCTGGTGATGCGCTCCTACGTGCTGGCCGGCAACGCCGCCCACTACGACGGCGTCATCAAGGCGCTGGAGGCCAAGGGCCTGCGCGTCATCCCGGCCTTCGCGTCGGGGCTCGACCAGCGCCCCGCCGTCGAGGCCTTCTTCATGAAGGACGGCCGCGCGACCGTCGACGCCGTGGTGTCGCTCACCGGCTTCTCGCTGGTCGGCGGCCCGGCCTACAACGACGCCCGCGCCGCCGCCGAGCTGCTGGCCAGGCTCGATGTGCCCTACATCGCGGCGCATCCGGTCGAGTTCCAGACGCTCGAGCAGTGGCAGGCCGACCCGCGCGGCCTGATGCCGGTCGAGGCCACCATGATGGTGGCGATCCCCGAGCTCGACGGCGCCATCTGGCCGATGACCTTCGGCGGCCGCTCGATCCTGTCCGACAATGCCGGCCCGCGCGACGAGGGCCAGCGCGAGATGACGGCGCACCCGGAGCGCGCCGGCACGCTCGCCGCGCGCGTCGCCAAGCTGGTCGCCCTGCGCCGCGCCAAGCGGGCCGAGCGCAAGGTCGCGATCGTCATCTTCAACTTCCCGCCGAACGCCGGCGCGATCGGCACGGCGGCCTTCCTGTCGGTCTTCGCCTCGCTGCACAACACGCTGAAGACGCTGCGCGACGCCGGCTACAAGGTCGAGGTGCCGGAGACGGTCGACGACCTGCGCGACCGCATCCTCAAGGGCAACGCGGCGCGCCACGGCAGCGAGGCCAATGTCGCCGCCAAGATCGGCGCCGACGAGCATGTCCGCCGCGAGAAGCACCTCGCCGAGATCGAGAAGCAGTGGGGCCCGGCGCCCGGCCGCCATCTCACCGACGGCCGCAGCCTGTTCGTGCTCGGCGAGACCTTCGGCAACGTCTTCGTCGGCGTGCAGCCCGCCTTCGGCTACGAGGGCGACCCGATGCGGCTGCTGTTCGAGCGCGGCTTCGCCCCGACCCATGCCTTCTCGGCGTTCTACCGCTGGATCAAGGAGGACTTCGGCGCGCATGCGGTGCTGCATTTCGGCACCCACGGGGCGCTCGAGTTCATGCCCGGCAAGCAGGCCGGCATGTCGGGCGAGTGCTGGCCGGACCGCCTGATCGGCGACCTGCCGAACCTCTATCTCTACGCCTCCAACAACCCGTCCGAGGGCACGCTCGCCAAGCGCCGCGCCGGCGCCGCGCTGATCAGCTATCTCACGCCGCCGATCACCAATGCGGGCCTGTATCGCGGGCTGCTGGATCTCAAGTCCTCGCTCGACCGCTGGCGGGCGCTGGAGCCCGACACCGATCCGGAGAGCCGCACCGCGCTCGCCGTGCTGGTGCAGGCGCAGGCCTCGGCCGTCAATCTGGCCCCCGTCGAGCCCGCCTGGGACGACCCGGTGACCGAGATCGCAGCGCTCACCAACAAGGTGCTGGAGCTCGAATACACGCTGATCCCGCACGGCCTGCACGTGGTCGGCGAGGTGCCGACCGCGCCCGAGCGCGCCGAGATGCTCGACGCCGCCGGCGTGACCGAGGCCGAGAAGCGCGCCGCGCTCGACAAGCTCCTGGCCGTCGACCACGAGCTGCCGGCGATCGTCAAGGCGCTCGACGGGCGCTATCTCGCCCCGGCGCCGGGCGGTGATCTCCTGCGCACCACCGACGTGCTGCCGACCGGCCGCAACCTGCACGGCTTCGATCCGTTCCGCATCCCGAGCGCCTTCGCGATCCAGGACGGCGCCCGCCAGGCCGAGCGCCTGCTCGCCCGCTGGCAGGCCGACGGCCACGCGGTGCCCGAGACCATCGCCATGGTCCTGTGGGGCACCGACAACCTGAAGACCGAAGGCGGCCCCATCGCCCAGACGCTGTGGCTGATGGGCGCCGAGCCGCGCCACGACAGCTACGGCCGCGTCTGCGGCGCCCAGCTCGTCTCGCTGGAGAAGCTCGGCCGACCGCGCATCGACGTCGTCGTCACGCTGTCGGGCATCTTCCGCGACCTCCTGCCGATGCAGACCAAGCTGCTCGCCGAGGCCGCGCTGCTCGCGGCGCAAGCCGACGAGCCGGCCGAGACGAACTTCGTGCGCAAGCACGCGCTCGCCTATCAGGCGGCCAACGGCGGCTCGATCGAGGAGGCGTCGCTGCGCGTGTTCTCCAACGCCGACGGCGCCTACGGCTCCAACGTCAACCAGCTCATCGACCAGGGCGGCTGGAACGACGAGGACGAGCTCGCCGAGGCCTACATGCGGCGCAAGGGCTTCGCCTACGGGGTCGACGGCAAGCCGGCCCGCCAGGACAAGGTCTTGTCCCACGTGCTGTCGAGCGTCGATCTCACCTACCAGAATCTCGACTCGGTCGAGCTCGGCATCACCACGATCGACCACTACTTCGACACGCTCGGCGGCATCACGCGCGCCGTGCAGCGCGCCCGCGGCACCACGGCGTCGGTCTATATCGGCGACCAGACCCGCGGCGAGGGCACGGTGCGTACGCTCGCCGAGCAGGTGGCGCTGGAGACCCACACCCGCGCCCTCAATCCGAAATGGTACGAGGCGCTGCTCGCGCACGGCTACGAAGGCGTGCGCAACATCGAGGCGCAGGTCACCAACACGCTCGGCTGGTCGGCGACCACGGGCCAGGTGGCGCCGTGGGTGTACGAGCAGCTGACCCAGACCTTCATGCTCGACGAGAAGATGCGGCGACGCCTGGCCGACCTCAATCCGGTCGCCTCGGCGAAAGTCGCACATCGGCTGCTCGAGGCCCACGAGCGTCGCTACTGGACGCCCGACGAGGCCATGCTCGACGCGCTGCGGCGCGCCGGCGAGGAGCTGGAGGACCGCCTCGAAGGTGTCGACCAAGGAGCCGCCGCATGACCGTCATCCCCCGCCCGGCCGATCTCACCGGTGAGCCCGTCAAGCAGGAGGGCTGCGGGTCCTGCGCGGCCGCCGAGAACGCCGGCCGCGAGGACGGCGAAGGCAGCGTGCAGGTCCAGCTCGACCCGCGCGTCCAGATCGGCACCGCCAAGGTGTTCGCCGTCTACGGCAAGGGCGGCATCGGCAAGTCGACGACCTCGTCGAACCTGTCGGTCGCGTTCTCCAAGCTCGGCAAGCGCGTGCTGCAGATCGGCTGCGATCCCAAGCACGACTCGACCTTCACGCTGACCAAGTGCCTGGTGCCGACCGTCATCGACATCCTCGAGTCGGTGAACTTCCACTCCGAGGAGCTGCGGATGGAGGACTTCGTCTACGAGGGCTACAACGGCGTCATGTGCGTCGAGGCCGGCGGTCCGCCGGCCGGCACCGGCTGCGGCGGCTACGTCGTCGGCCAGACCGTCAAGCTCCTCAAGGAGCACCATCTGCTCGACGACACCGACGTCGTGGTGTTCGACGTGCTCGGCGACGTGGTGTGCGGCGGCTTCGCGGCCCCCCTCCAGCACGCCGACCGCGCCCTGATCGTCACGGCCAACGACTTCGACTCGATCTTCGCGATGAACCGCATCGCCGCGGCCATCCAGGCGAAGGCCAAGAACTACAAGGTGCGGGTCGGCGGCGTCATCGCCAACCGCTCGGCGGCGACCGACGAGATCGACCGCTTCTGCGGCCGCACCGGGCTCAAGACGCTCGCCCATATCCGCGACCTCGACGTGGTCCGCCGCAGCCGCCTGAAGAAGGCGACGCTGTTCGAGATGGATCCGACCGACGAGGTGATCGCGGTTCAGAACGAGTATCTGCAGCTCGCCGAGAAGCTGTGGGCCGGCGTCGATCCGCTGACCCCGACGCCGCTCAAGGACCGCGAGATCTTCGATCTCCTGGGCTACGATTGAGGTGAGCGACGAGCGATCCGCACACGACCGGTCGGCGCGGACGCCGATCGGGCCGCCGAAGGATCGGGGCACGACGGCAGGACCGCGAACGACAGGACGACGAGGGATGCAGGGCGAGACCTACCAGGAGCGACGCGGCGAGATCGAGGCCTATTTCGATCGCACGGCGGCCGACGCCTGGGCGCGCCTGACCTCCGACGCGCCGGTCTCCGGCATCCGCGCGACGGTGCGCAAGGGCCGCGACGACATGCGCGCGACGCTCCTGTCGTGGCTGCCCGACGACCTCTCCGGCCGCCGCATCCTGGACGCCGGCTGCGGCCCCGGCATGCTGTCGATCGAGGCGGCGCGTCGCGGCGCCGAGGTGGTCGCCGTCGACCTCTCGCCGACGCTGCTCGATCTCGCGCGCGAGCGCATCCCGGCCGACCTCGCCGGCCGGGTGACGTTCGTGGCCGGCGACATGCTGTCGCCCGAGTTCGGCGAGTTCGATCACGTCGTCGCCATGGACTCGATCATCCACTACCGGGCCGAGGACGCCGTGCGGGTGATCGCCGGGCTCGCGGCCCGCACCTCGCGCTCGCTCGTCTTCACCTTCGCGCCGCGCACCAAGGCGCTCGCGCTGATGCATTTCGTCGGCGGCTTCTTCCCGCGCAGCGACCGCGCGCCGTCGATCGAGCCGGTGCGCGAGGAGCATCTGTACGAGCTGATCGCGGCCGATCCCGATCTCGCCCGCTGGCGGCCCGGCCGCACCCGGCGGATCGCGGTCGGCTTCTACACGTCGCAGGCCCTGGAGCTCGTGCCGTCATGACCAAGAAGAAACAGAAGGTCGGAACCCTCGGCAGCGCGTTTCTCGGCATCCTCGGGCAGCTCGGGCCGCGCTTCCTGCCGTTCGCCGACGTGGCGACCAAGGAGGTCCCGATGGGGCGCCTCCTGCGCCTGTCGCTGTTCCAGGTATCGGTCGGCATGGCGCTGGTGCTGCTCACCGGCACCCTCAATCGCGTCATGATCGTCGAGATGGGCGTGCCGAGCTGGCTGGTCGCCCTGATGGTATCGCTGCCGCTGGTCTTCGCGCCGTTCCGGGCGCTGATCGGCTTCAAGTCGGACAACCGCCGCTCGGCGCTCGGCTGGCGCCGCGTCCCCTATATCTGGGGCGGCACGATGCTGCAGTTCGGCGGCTTCTCGATCATGCCGTTCTCGCTGCTGATCCTCACCGGCGACGCGCACGGCCCGATCTGGATCGGCCATGTCGGGGCCGCGCTGGCGTTCCTCCTGGTCGGCGCCGGCCTGCACACGACCCAGACGGCCGGCCTCGCGCTCGCCACCGACATCGTGCCCGAGGAGAAGCGGCCGCGCGTCGTCGCGTTCCTCTACGTCATGCTGCTGGTCGGCATGGTCGGCGCGTCGCTGATCTACGGCCGCTGGCTCACCGATTTCAGCCCGCTGCGCCTGATCCAGATGATCCAGGGTGCGGCGCTCGTCACCATGATCCTCAACAGCGTGGCCCTGTGGAAGCAGGAGCCGCGCGATCCCTCGCGCACCAACCGCGAGGGGCCGCGGCCGTCGTTCCGGGAGTCCTGGCGCGCCTTCACGGCGAGCGGGCACTCGACCCGGGTGCTGGTCGTCGTCGGCTGCGGCACGGCTGGATTCAGCATGCAGGACATTCTGCTCGAGCCGTATGGCGGGCAGGTCCTGCATCTCTCGGTCGGCGCCACCACGCTGCTGACCGCGCTGATGTCGGCCGGAAGCCTGGTCGGCTTCTGGCTGGCGGCTCGCCAGCTCGGCCGCGGCGTCGACCCCTACCGGCTCGCCCGCTGGGGTGTGGTCGCCGGCGTGCTGGCCTTCGTGGCCGTGATCATCTCGGCCCCGATCGACTCGCCCCTGCTGTTCCGCATCGGCACCGCGCTGATCGGCTTCGGCAGCGGCTTGTTCGCGGTCGGCACCCTGACGGCGGCGATGTCGCTCGGCCGCGAAGGCGAGAGCGGTCTCGCCCTCGGGGCCTGGGGAGCCGTCCAGGCGACGGCGGCGGGCGTCGCCATCGCGTCCGGCGGCGCCATCCGGGACGTCGTCGCCGATCTCGTCACGGGCGGAGCGTTCGGATCGACCTTCTCCAGCGTCGCGTCCGCCTACGGCTTCGTCTACGGCATCGAA
This sequence comes from Rhodoplanes sp. SY1, assembly GCF_046000175.1. NCBI lineage: Bacteria > Pseudomonadati > Pseudomonadota > Alphaproteobacteria > Hyphomicrobiales > Nitrobacteraceae > Rhodoplanes > Rhodoplanes sp. SY1. Next base: position 9,937 of record NZ_JBEOMB010000020.1, on the reverse strand, counting down.
GTCGTGCTTCTGTTCATCACCCTGATTGCCATCGGACCGCTCGTTCGTTTAGCGAGCGCGAAAGGGCAATCTTCCCTGAAGTTCGGTCTGGCCGAATTTCCCGGCTAGCCGTCATTGCGCGGAGGTCTTTCATGCAAACCGGCGCCTTCACTGGATATATGGACGTTGCCCAAGTCGTTCTCTACGCCTTCTGGATCTTCTTCGCCGGGCTGATCTTCTATCTCCGGCGCGAGGACAAGCGCGAAGGCTATCCGCTCGATTCCGATCGCACCGTCGCGTCCGGCGGTCAGGTCGAGGTGGTCGGCTGGCCGCGCCCGCCCGAGCCCAAGACCTATCTGCTGGCGAGCGGCGCCACCGTCACGGTGCCGTCCTACGCCCCGCTGACGATCGACACCCGCGTGAAGCCGGGCCCGCATGCGGGCTCGCCGTTCGAGCCGGTCGGCGATCCGATGGCCACGGGCGTCGGCCCGGCCGCCTATGCGGAGCGCGCCGACCATCCGGACCTCACCTGGGCCGGCGAGAACCGCATCGTGCCGCTGCGCGTCGCGACCGACCACTGGGTCGACGAGAACGATCCGGATCCGCGCGGCTTCAACGTGGTCGCCGCCGACGGCGAGATCGCCGGCACGGTCACCGAGCTGTGGATCGACCGGGCCGAGCCGATCGTGCGCTACTACGAGGTCGCGCTCGCCGGCAAGGGCAAGACCGTGATGCTGCCGGCCGTGTTCGCCTATGTCGACGGCGTGCGCAAGGAGCTCTCGGTTCCGGCCGTGCTGGCCAGCCAGTTCGCCGGCGTTCCGCCGATCAAGAGCGGCAGCCAGATCACGGCGCTCGAGGAGGACAAGGTGTCGGCCTACTTCGCCGGCGGCAAGCTCTACGCCACCCCGGCCCGTGCGGAGCCGCTCCTGTGAGATGGCTGAAGCCCTGGGAACCCCGTCCCCTGCCGGAAGCTCTTCCCGACGGTGAAGAGATCCTGTGGCGGGGCGGGCCACTCCTCGCGCCGCTGGCCGTGCACGTGTTCCACGTCCGGAAGGCCGCCGTCTATTTCGCGGTGCTCCTCCTGTGGTTCGGCGCGTCCACCTATGCGGACGAGGGCTCCCTGGCCGGAGCCGTCGTCGCGGCCATGTGGGTGGTGCCGCTCGCGCTCGCCGCGATCGGCATCCTGGGGCTGTTCGCCTATCTGGTCCGGCGGACCACGACGTACACGATCACGTCCCGCCGGATCATCCTGCAGTACGGCGTCGCCTTCCCGATGACCCTGAACCTGCCGTTCAAGCACATCGGGGCGGCGGCCGTGCGCCTCTATCGCGACGGCTCCGGCGACGTCCCGGTGGTCCTGACCGGCGGCGTCAAGATCGCCTATCCGATCCTGTGGCCGCACGCTCGGCCATGGCATCTGCGCCGTCCCGAGCCTATGCTGCGGGTCGTCGCCGACGGCCGAAAGGTCGCCGAGATTCTCGCCCGGGCGATCGTCTCCCGGCCGGCCGAGAACGCCGACCCTTCGCAGGGCGCCACGACCCCCGACCTGCCGACCCCCGACCTGCCGCGGACCTCCAGCGCCGCGGCCTGACACGGAGCTTTTCATGGGCGACGTCGCCAATGGCGATCAGGCGCGACGACCGTTTCCGCTCGGTCCGCTGCTCGGCGCGGCGGCTCTGCTGGCCTTCGTTCTGATCGCCGTCGGCGTCTCGCGCGGCGTCGGAACCGTGCCGATCGGCGCGCCGCCGGCGCCCGAGGCGGCCGCCGCGGTGGCGGCGCGCGACCTGAAATTCGTCGATCGCCCCGACGGCGGCGTCGCCGTGGTCGACGCGGCGAGCGGCCGCGACATCGACACGCTGGCCACCGGCCAGGACAACTTCATCCGCGGCACGCTGCGCGGCTTCGCCCGCGAGCGTCGGCGCCAGGACATCGGCGTCGAGCTGCCGTTCCGTCTCACCCGGTGGGCCGACGGGCGGCTGTCGCTCGACGATCCCGCGACCGGGCGTCATGTCGAGCTGTCGGCCTTCGGCGTCACCAATGCCGAGGCCTTCGGCCGCTTCCTCGAGCGACGGGACGGGACGCGATGATCGGATCATGGAAGCGCGGGCGCCGCGTCGTCGAGGTGCCGTGCACCATCGAGATCGAGCGGACGGCGGACAGCCTGCACGCCCACGTCGACCTTCAAGGGATAGAGATCGAGCCGGGCGACGAGGTCATCGTCCACGACGCCCCGACATCGATCCCGTTCGGTGAGAGCACCATCGTCCACAGCCGGGCCACCGTGGTCCTGGCCGGACGCGTGGAGCGCTTGATGGCGCGGATCGCCGGCTACTTCGAGCTGACCGAATTGTACGAGGTCGGCTTTTCCCCTGGGAGGACGCCATGATCCAGATGGAAGGCGGAGTGGGGCCGAACCCCATCAAGGCCCCACGTGTCGCGACCGATCCGATCGCGACCGATCCGGTCACGTCGGAACAGACCACGACCGAGATCGCCAAGCAGGACACGATCCTCAGCCCGCGCTTCTACACGACCGACTACGCCGCCATGGACCGGGTCGACATCGGGTCGGTGCGGGCCGAGTGGGAGGCGATGCTGGCCGAGCTGCGCGCCGACCACAACAAGGGCCACTTCACCCGCGACGCCGAATGGAAGGCCGATCTCGACTCGCTGCCCGAGGGGCTGCGCCAGGAGTTCGTCGACTTCCTCGTCTCGTCGCTCACGGCCGAATTCTCCGGCTGCGTGCTCTACGCCGAGATCAAGAAGCGCATCAAGAATCCCGACGTGCGGGATCTGTTCACCTACATGAGCCGCGACGAGGCCCGCCACGCCGGCTTCATCAACGACGCGCTCAAGGACTTCGGCATCGGGGTCGATCTCGGCTTCCTCAGCCGGGCGAAGAAGTACACGTATTTCAGGCCGAAGTTCATCTTCTACGCGACCTATCTGTCGGAGAAGATCGGCTACGCCCGCTACATCACCATCTACCGCCAGCTCGAGCGCCATCCGGATCGCCGCTTCCACCCGATCTTCAAGTGGTTCGAGAAGTGGTGCAACGACGAGTTCCGCCACGGCGAGGCCTTCGCGCTGCTGATGCGGGCCGACCCGCGCCTGACCTCCGGCGTCAACAAGCTGTGGATCCGCTTCTTCCTGCTCGCCGTGTTCGCCACCATGTACGTACGCGACCACATGCGGCCCGAGTTCCACAAGGCGATCGGGATGGACCCGACGACCTACGACTTCGAGGTGTTCCGCAAGACCACCGAGATCTCGCGCCAGGTGTTCCCGCTGGAGCTCGACATCGACCGGCCGGAGTTCAAGGCCGGCCTCGACACGCTGTGGCGGATCGCCGAGGAGGGGGCCGCGGCACGCGCCCGCGGCGGCATCCTCGGGGCGCTGACGCGGGTTCGTCTCGGCGCCGTGGGCGCCTGGACGCTCGCCAGGCTCTACCTGCTGCCCGTCAAACAGAACACCCTGCCGGAGCGGGTGCGTCTCGCACCCGCCTGGTAACGACGAAGGATCCGCCCGCGTGGTCCATTACGGCATTCCGATCCTGTACACGCTGTTCGTGTGGTGGTTCAGCACGGGCGTGATCATGTTCCTGGACGGCCTGCCGCGGAAGACGTTCCCGTACAGCATCGCGGCCGCCGCGGTGCTGTACGGCCTCGCGCTGTGGGGGATCGCCGCGTCGAGCCACGACATGACGGTGTTCGGCGCCTACTGCACCTTCACGTGCGGCCTGATCATCTGGGGCTTCAACGAGATCACGTTCCTGATGGGCTACGTGACCGGCCCGCGCACCACGCCGTGCCCGCCCGACTGCAAGGGCTGGCGGCACTTCGTCCACGCCGTCGAGGCGATCCTGTATCACGAGCTCGGGATCGTCGTGTCGGCCGTGCTGGTCTGCTGGGCGAGCTGGGGCGAGCCGAACCAGGTCGGCACCTGGACCTTCATGATCCTCTGGCTGATGCGGCTGTCGACCAAGCTCAACATCTTCCTCGGCGTGCCCAACCTCGCCGAGGAGTTCCTGCCGGACCATCTCGCCTACATGAAGGGCTACTTCCGCAAGCGGCCGATGAACTGGCTGTTCCCGTTCACCGTGACGGCCTCGACCGTGATCGCCGCCGTGCTGGCCGTGCAGGCCTCCGAGCTGTCGGCCACCGATCCGCATCAGGCCGCCGGCCTCACCTTCGTCGTCACCCTGATGTCGCTCGCCATCCTGGAGCACTGGTTCCTGGTGATGCCGATGTCGGTGGTGCCGCTGTGGCGCTGGGGCCTGAAGTCGCGCGAGTGGTTCCGCAGCCTCGGTCCGCGCCGCGCCGGCGCGCGCCGCGATCGTGCCGACCGCGCCGCCGCGACGGACGATACGCGCGGCGAAGGCGTCGGTCGCGGCGTCGTCGTCGAGATGGCCCCCGTCAAGGTCGAGAAGACCCGTCTCGCCCACCGCATCCCGCGTACCGGCGGCGGCACGACGCTGTCGCTGTCGCTCGACGGTGGCCCGGACGACCTCACGCTCCGCCCGCGCCCCGCCAGCGCCGCGGCGCCGCCGCGCGGATAGGGGGGAGCGAGGCCCGACAGATGACTGCCGGCCGCGCGCGTCGGCGGGTGCCGGCGAGTGCTGACGTAGGGTGGGCATCGGCGCGCCGACGGCGCGGTGATGCGTGCATCGCGGTCGCCACCGGGTCGAGCGCGGCGTCGCCTATCGCGTGGGGCGTGGCCGCAGCGGTGTGCCGTCATAGAGGGCGGTGACCGGGCAGGCGAGGCCGAAGGCCGACAGCGACAGCGTGTTCTCCGCCCCGAGCGTCTGCGCCGTCCAGCCCGTCGGAGCGCGGGAAAAGACCCGCACCGCGACGCGCTCCTGCTCGACGATCAGCACGGCGTCACAGGACGGATGCGCCCGGTAGATGTCGCACTTGACGTCGATCCAGCTCCGCTGGGTGCCCGGCACCCGGACTTCGTCGCTCTCCGAGACGATCTCGGCGAGCAGATAGGCGCGGGCGACGAAGCGCTGACCCGCCGCATAGTCGGCGTCGATCACGCCGACATCGGGCTCGGGTCGGAAGTCGCCGGAGCCGAGGTCGAGTCCGGGTCGCTGCGTCGCGAGGCGGGTCTGATCGTGGGCGGCGAGCGCGTCGTTCAACAGGCGCTCGAGGTTTCCGGCGATGCGATTGTGGGCGATCGTCGGTGGCGTCATCATCATCGGAACACCGGCGATCAGCTCCCAGCGCTCGTGATCGGGACGGCCGTCCTGGAAGCGGCGGAACGCCTCGCCGGACATCTGCCCGGCCCGGGCCGGCTCGTGAGCTTCGACGCCCATCGCGTGCTCCACGCGGCCGCGTCGGCCGATCCGGCGAGCCTAGGGCAATCCCCGGACGCCGGCAAACTCCCGCGCCCCCTGAACGCGAAAACGCCCCGGCGGATGTCTCCGCACGGGGCGTTTCGATCTCGATACGGCCGGTCGCCGGCGCCTGTGCGCCGGCCGGCGCCGTGTCAGCTCGCGGCCTGGGCCTCGGCCTTGGCGGCCACGGCCTTCTTGGTCACCTGCCGCTTGAGCAGCAGGGCGCGCGGCGAGAGCTCGGTGTCGCGGGCCTTGAGCAGGAACGCGTCCAGGCCGCCCCGGTGATCGACGCTCTTGAGCGCGTTCGCCGAGATGCGCAGGCGCACGCCGCGGCCGAGCGCCTCGGACTGCAGCGTCACGTTGACCAGGTTCGGCAGGAAGCGCCGCTTCGTCTTGATGTTGGAGTGGCTGACCGTGTGGCCGACGAGTGCCCCCTTCCCGGTCAGTTCGCACCGTCGCGACATGGAAACCTCGATGGATGTCTGTCAATTCGGCGACCCTGCGCGCGCGCAAGGCCGGGACGCGAGCCACAGCTCGATCCGGGATCGCGGACGTATAGAGAGGGGGAGCGGCAGCGTCAAGCACGCGGAGAGCCGGAAACGCGGCCGTTGCGGGCCGATCCGCCCTGCCGAAACATCATAGAAACGACGTATTCGAACCCGACACAGGACCGATCGCCGACCATCGCCGCAGCACCCCGCGAGGATCCGCACCCCCGTGTCGTCCGGCCGTCTCGCCACCCGTCCGCTTCTGTGCGCCTTGGTTGCGTTTTTCGGCCTCGGCGCCGTGGCGCCGGCGATGGCGCAGGGCAAGCTCGACGCCCGCTACACGGCGACCCTCTCCGGCATCCCGATCGGCCGCGGCGCCTGGGTCATCGACATCGCCGACGACCAGTACACGGCGGCCGCGAGCGGCACCACGGCCGGCATCGTCCGCCTGTTCGCCAGCGGCCAGGGCTCCAGCGCCTCGCGCGGCCATGTCCGCCGCGGCACCTTGCTGCCGTCCACCTACGCGTCGAGCCTGACCTCGGACAAGAAGTCCGAGGAGCTGCGCATCGTCCTGCAGAACGGCACCGTCAAGGACGTCTCGGTCGAGCCGCCGTCGCCCCCGCAGCCGGAGCGGCTGCCCGTCACCGACGCCCATCGGCGCGGCGTCACCGACCCGATGAGCGCGGCCCTGATGACGGTCGCGGGCGCCGGTCAGCAGATCGGGACCGAGGCCTGCGCCCGCACGCTGCCGATCTTCGACGGCCGCATGCGTTTCGACCTGCAGCTCGCCTTCAAGCGCCTCGAGACCGTGAAATCCGAGCGCGGCTATTCCGGGCCGGTGGCGGTCTGCACCGTCACCTTCAAGCCGATCGCCGGCTACATCCCGGATCGCCCCGCCATTGCCTACCTGTCGCGCCAGCGCGACATGGAGATCTGGCTGGCGCCCCTCGCCGGCACCCGCGTCGTGGTCCCCTACAAGATCATCATCCCGACGCCGTTCGGCCTCGGCGTGCTGGAGGCGACCCAGTTCGTCGCGACCGCGGGCGCCACCCGGCCGACACCGACCAGCGCGCGCATTCCCTGATCATTGCACGGCGGTGCCGTGGCGTTAACCGGAGCGGCGCGGATGCGGTCCGGCCGCGACCGGGCGTCTACCTCATCTGGGGCTCCGGCGGCGACGAAACCGAGATGTGGAGGAGAACGAATCTCGACTCGCCCCGAGTCAGCGATTCGGGCGCGATTCGTTCGAGAGTCGTTCCAAGGGCTTAACGGGAACGGCCGGCGCCGCGCGAAAGCGTCGCATTCCGGGACAGGGGCCCCCACCTTTGCTCCGGAAACACGTCGCGGGAGGCGAGGCGAGGCTTGGGTGCGCGGGCGAAAGCGGCTAAGAGAGGTCCGCCGGTGCATCCCTCCCGTGGGAACGGACGCGACGTCCGACGGGGCACCGGCAGGCCCGCGCGGTCGCGGCGGGCGAGACGCGCCGTCCGGTACAGCGCCGCCCGGACAGGAACGGACCCGGACATGACGTCCCACTTCTCGACGTCCACACTCACGACGTCATCCGTCACGACGTCTCTCGACCCGATGTCTTCGGACACGATGGTTCGGAGACGGCCCCGAGAGGCTTCGCCGCGCGCCGTCGCTCGCGATCCGGCGCGCCCCTCCTCGTGCCGCCCCGCGGCTTGACCGCGGCGCTCCGGTCCAGAACAGCCGATGCCCATCAGTTTCTCGTCCCCATCCGTCCGCGACAGCCGTGCCCGCGGGGCCGGCGTCACCGCCGTGCTCGGACCGACCAACACGGGCAAGACGCATCTCGCCATCGAGCGCATGCTCGGCCACTCGTCCGGCCTGATCGGGCTGCCGCTGCGCCTGCTGGCGCGCGAGGTCTACAACAAGATCGTCGACCGGATCGGCCCCGACGCCGTCGCCCTCGTCACCGGCGAGGAGAAGATCAAGCCGGCCAATCCGCGCTACTGGGTGTCGACCGTCGAGGCGATGCCGCGCGATCTCGACGTCGCCTTCGTGGCGGTCGACGAGGTGCAGCTCGGCTCCGACCTCGATCGCGGCCACGTCTTCACCGACCGCATCCTCAACCGGCGCGGCCGCGAGGAGACGCTGGTGCTGGGCGCCGCGACCATGCGGGGCATGGTCGACAAGCTGCTGCCCGGCGCCAACGTGATCTCGCGCCCGCGGCTGTCGCAGCTCGCCTTCGCGGGCGAGAAGAAGCTGTCGCGGCTGCCGCGGCGCACCGCCATCGTCGCCTTCTCGGCCGAGGAGGTCTACGCGATCGCCGAGCTGATCCGCCGCCAGCGCGGCGGGGCGGCGGTCGTGCTGGGCGCGCTCTCGCCACGCACCCGCAACGCCCAGGTGGCGCTCTATCAGTCGGGCGACGTCGACTACCTGGTCGCCACCGACGCGATCGGCATGGGCCTCAATCTCGACGTCGATCACGTCGCCTTCGCCTCCGACCGCAAGTTCGACGGCTATCAGTACCGCAAGCTCAATCCGGCCGAGCTCGGCCAGATCGCCGGCCGCGCCGGCCGCGCGACGCGCGACGGCACCTTCGGCACCACCGGCCGCTGCCCGCCGTTCGAGCAGGAGCTCGTCCAGGCCCTGGAGAGCCACGCCTTCGATTCGGTGAAGGTCCTGCAGTGGCGCAACACCGATCTCGACTTCGCCTCGCTCGGTGCGCTGTCGGCCTCGCTCGCCGTCACCCCGACACTGCCGGGGCTGACCCGGGCGCCGGTCGCCGAGGACATCCTGGTGCTCGAGCATGCGATGCGGGACGACGCGGTGCGCGACCTCGCGCGTCGCCCGGCCGACATCGCTCGCCTATGGGACACCTGTCAGGTGCCCGACTATCGAAAGATCTCGCCCGCCGCGCACGCCGAGATGGTCGTCACCCTCTTTGGATTCCTGGCGCGCGAGGGTACGATCCCCACCGACTGGTTTTCGCGACAGGTCGCCCTTGCGGATCACACCGAGGGCGGTATCGATACCCTGTCTACGCGAATTGCACACATCCGGACCTGGACCTTCGTCGCCAATCGTCCGGACTGGCTCGGCGATCCCGAGCACTGGCAGGGCGTCACCCGTGCCATCGAGGACAAGCTCTCGGATGCCTTGCACGAGCGCCTGGCCGAACGATTCATCGACCGCCGCACCAGCGTTCTGATGCGGCGTCTGCGAGAGAATGCGATGTTGGAAACAGAGATCACCAAGACGGGCGAGGTCGTCGTCGAGGGGCACGTGATCGGCCGGCTCGACGGCTTCCGCTTCGCACCGGAGGCGACCACCGGCAGCACCGACAGCAAGGCGCTGTCCGCCGCCGCCCAGAAGGCGCTGGCCGGCGAGATCGACGCCCGCGCCGGCCGCCTCGCCCACGCGCCCGACAGCCAGTTCGTGCTGGCCTCCAACGGGCTGATCCGCTGGATGGGCGAGCCGGTCGCGAAGCTGCTGGCCGGCGACAACATTCTGCGTCCGCGGGTGAAGATCCTCGCCGACGAGCATCTCACCGGTGCGGCGCTGGAGCACGTCCAGACCCGGCTGGATCTGTGGACCCGCACCCATGTCGAGCGGATCCTGTCGCCCCTGTTCGTGCTCGGCGCCGCCGAGGACGTCACCGGCATCGCCCGCGGCATCGCGTTCCAGCTCGTCGAGGCGCTCGGCGTGCTGGAGCGCTTCAAGATCGCCGAGGAGCTGAAAGGGCTCGACCAGGCCCAGCGGGCGACGCTGCGCAAGCACGGCGTGCGCTTCGGCGCCTATCACGTCTATGTCCCGGCGCTGCTCAAGCCGGCGCCCCGCGCGCTCGCCGCCGAATTGTGGGCGCTCAAGCACGGCGACGTCGACACCACCGGGCTCGACGACCTGCAGCGCCTCGCCGCCTCGGGCCGCACCTCCTTCGCGGTCGACAAGGCGGTGCCGCGCACCCTCTACCGCACCATCGGCTACCGGGTGTGCGGCGAGCGCGCCGTGCGGGTCGACATTCTGGAGCGGCTCGCCGACCTGATCCGCCCGGCGCTCGCCTGGCGCCCGAACGCCCCCGGCGACAAGCCGGCCGGCGCCTTCGACGGCTCGGGCTTCCTGGTCACCCAGGCGATGACGTCGCTCACCGGCTCGTCCGGCGAGGACC
>NZ_JBEOMB010000019.1:0-39170 GCF_046000175.1 Rhodoplanes sp. SY1 | reverse complement strand
GGAGGCGCCCCCTCACCCGACATCCGCGCCGGACGCGCGGATGTCGACCTCTCCCCGCGCAGCGGGGAGAGGTGAGAGCGAGGCGAGCCTCAAAAATCGACAAGCGGCGTCTCCGGCATGTAGGTGTCGAACAGCACCCAAAACGGCCCCCGGCGCGCCTCGACGTACCAGCGCTCGAACGCGGCGAGTGCGACGGCGGGCGACGGCTCGGGCTCGTCCTCGCCGGTCAGCGCGCGGAACAGCGCCTGCGCGACCGGCGCGAACTTTTCCAAGACCTCGGTGCGCGCCTCGCTGTCCTCGTGCCAGCCGAGCTTTCCACGCAGCACGGCGAAGCTGATCGCGACGGCACTCGCCTCGGCGTCGGCGCCGGCCATCGCCTCGGCGAGCCCGCGCATCAGGTTGAGGCGCCGATAGGCGACGGCGCGCTCCTGCTCCAGCGCCGCGATGCGCTGCGCCGCCTCGCGGCGGAACGCAGCCTCGGCCGTCTCGGCGTGACCGGCGGCGGCCTCGAGCGAGACGAGGAACGGCAGCGAGGAGACCGGCATGGCGGCCGTGGAGGTCATCGCGCGCTCCGAATGGATGGCGGAAGAGAATGGGAGTCGAACCCACCAGAGACCGGCTCGCGGCCCCTCCCGGATTTGAAGTCCGGACGCCCCACCGGGGACGATTCTCTTCCGTGCTGGTCAGTGTCTGCAGCGGTCACGCCCGGCTCCCCGCCGGTCACCTCGCTCGTCGGCGCATCGCCGGCGGGCGTCGAACCGAACAGGTCGAGACGATGCTTGTTCATGCGCCGCAGATCGCCGCGACGCAAGGTGACGCCGTGACGATCGAAGAACTCCAGGATCTGGATCGCGACCTTGCGGCCGTTGTCGAGCCGGTCGCGGAACTGCGCCGCCGTGAACACGCCGGACGGCTGGTCCGCGAGGTCGCGCGCGATCGCCACCATCTCGGCGACGGTGCCGCGCAGGAAGTAATGGTCGTGCGCCACCTCGTCGACCCGGCCGGTGCGCGCCGTCAGTCTGAGGACGCGCCGCACCAAGACCTCGTCGATCGCGAACAGGCCGGCGAGGTCGCGCACCCGCGGCGGCTTGAACCGCTCGGCCCCGCCGAGCGTCGGCGCGATCCGTAGCCAGATCAGCTCCTCGGCCTCGCTCAGCCGCACCGCATGGCCGGGCCGCCGCACCCAGGCGCCGTCGAGCACGGCGGCGCCGGCGCGGGCGAGCCCCTGCAGCACCGAGCGGAAGGCCGGCGCCGGCAAACGCGGCTCGATCTGCAGGCGCAGCCGCTCGAGCCCGATGCCGGGCAGGTCCGGGTTGTCGGCGTGGAACGCATCGAGCCGAGCGCCGACGTCGCGGGTGAGCGCCTCCCAGGTCGGCGCCGCGAGGCCGATCAGCAGATCCTTGTCGGCGATGCGGACGATGCCGAGCGTCTCGACGAGGCGTGCCAGCGCGCCGTCGGCGAGCGCGTGGTCGCGCGCGAAGGCCGTCAGCTCGACATGCGCGGGCGGCCGGGCGAGCAGCGCCGCGAGCGCCGCGCCGGGATCGTCGAGTGCCAGCGCATCGCGCTGGGCGACGCGCTCCGGCGTGCGGCGCTTGCGGGCCGGCGCGCGCAGATCGAGAAACCGGCCGCCCCCGATGGTGCGGCTCGCCGAGACGTCGCGCAGCACGAAGCGGTCGCCGACCGCGGCGGCGATCGGCGTCTCCAGCACGAGCTGCACGCGGCCCTCGCGGCCGGGTGCCGGCGGGCTGTCGTCGAGCAGCACGATGCGGGCGCCGACCTCGGCCGACGCATGATGCAGCCGCACCGGCATCCACTGGGTCACGGGCTTCGCCTCGCCCGGCAGCAGGCGCAGCGTCACGTCGATACGGTCGGCCGGCGCGTGCAGGCCCGGATCGAGCACCATGTCGCCGCGCCGGATCGCCTCCTTGCTGATCTGATCACCGGCGAGGTTGAGGGCGCAGCGATCGCCGGCGACACCCTCGCCGCCCGGACGATTCTGAGCGTGGATCGAGCGGACGCGCGCGGTGAGGCCCGACGGGCTGACGGTCACGCGGTCGCCGACGGCGACGCGGCCGGACAGCACCGTGCCGGTGACCACCGTGCCGGTGCCGGCCAGCGTGAAGGAGCGGTCGACCGCAAGGCGGAATTTCTTGTCCGCCACTTCGCGGCGGCCGAACGAGTGCGCCGCCTCGAACAGCAGAGCACGAAGCGCGTCGATCCCCTCTCCCGTCACCGACGACACCGGCAAGACGGGCGCGTCGGCGAGGTTGGTGCCGGCGAGTGCGGCGGCGATTTCGACGGTCGCCTCGGCACGGCGCTCCTCGGACACCATGTCGGACTTGGTGAGCGCGACGATGCCGGTCCTGATGCCGAGCAGATCGACGATGGCGAGATGCTCGCGCGTCTGCGGCATCACGCCGTCGTCGGCGGCGACGACCAGCAGCACGAGATCGATGCCGCTCGCCCCCGCCACCATGGTGTGGACGAAACGCTCGTGGCCCGGCACGTCGACGAAGCCGAGCACGCCACCGTCCGGCGTCGGCACATAGGCGAAGCCGAGATCGATCGAGATGCCGCGCGCCTTCTCCTCCTTCAGGCGGTCGGTGTCGACGCCGGTCAGCGCCCGCACCAGCGAGGTCTTGCCGTGGTCGATATGGCCCGCCGTGCCGACGATCATGGCCGGGCCTCCGGTGCAGCGGGGACCGCCGGCCCGGCAGGCGCCTCTCGCACGGTCAGATCGAGCGGTCCCGGATCGGGCAGCGGCGCCGCGGCCCGACGCGCCGCCTCGGAGAGCGCGGCGCCATCGAGCGGCGCGCGGGCGGCCGGCAGGAACTGGGCCGCGAGCGCACTGCCGCCGGCCTGGGCGCGCAACAGCCAGATGAACGCCTCGACCGGGTCGCGCGCGACGCCAGCGCCCGTCATCATGGCGGCGCCCAGCATCGCCTGGCCGTCGGCCTCGCCACGTTCCGCGGCACGCCGCCACCAGCGCGCCGCCTCGGCGGGATCGCGCGGCACGCCGATCGCGTCGTGATGGAGCATGCCCATGCGGGTCATCGCCGCGGCGATGCCCTGCTTTGCCGCCGCCTCGGCCCAGCGGCGCGCCTCCAGCACGTCGCGCGGGACGACCTCGCCCTCGAGCAGCATCCAGCTCAGCATGTCCTGGGCCGGGCCGTCGCCCTGCTCGGCCGCGGCGCGATAGAGCCGCGCCGCCTCGGCGAAATCGGCCGGCTGGTCCTCGCCGCGGAAATGCAGCGCCGCGAGATTGCGCTGGCCGACCGGATCGCCGTTGCCGGCGGCGAGCACCAGCCAGCGCCGCGCCAGCACGAGATCGCGCTCGACCCCCATGCCCTCGGCGAAGCAGGCGCCGACATTGTTCTGGGCGCGCGGCACGCCGGCTTGCGCCAGCTCGGCCCAAGTGTCGAGCGCGGCCGTGAGCTCGCCCTTCGCCGCGAGGTCGTAGGCCTCGGCCATGCGGGCCTTGACGTCGATGGAAGGCGTGTCGCGGCCGAGCAGGCGATCAAGCCAGCGCATCGGCACCTCCCGCCAGCGACCCGAGAGCGTCCAGGAACCCGACCTCGTCGTCGAGGCAGCGCAGGTCGAGCACGAGCGCGCCGTCGGCGATGCGGCCGATCACCGGCACGGGCAAGTCGCGCAGCACCTGAGCGAGCCGCTCCAGCGCCCGGCCGGCGCCGCGCTCGGTGCGCGGGCGGGCGACGAGCGCGGCGCTCGGCAGCGTCTCCTGCGGCAGCGCGCCGGAGCCGATCTGGCTGTTGCACGCCGCCGCTGTCACGTCGAACGTCTCGCCGAGCGCTGCCGCGAGCGCCGGCGCGAGGCGCTGCGCCTGCGCAAGAATGTCGGCCTGCGGGCGGGCGAGATGGCGGAGCGTCGGCAGCTTGTCAGCGAGCCGGTCGGGATCGCGGTAGAGCCGTAGCGTCGCCTCGATGGCGGCGAGCCGGATCTTGTCGACCCGCAGCGCTCGCTTCATCGGGTTGCGGTTGATCTTCCGGATCAGATCACGACGGCCGACGATGAAGCCGGCCTGCGGACCGCCGAGGAGCTTGTCGCCCGAGAAAGTGACGAGATCGGCGCCGGCCGCCACCGCCTCGGCGACGGTCGGCTCGTGGGCGAGGCCGAAACGGGAAAGATCGATCAGCGTGCCGGACCCGAGGTCGTCGACCACCGGAACGGTCTTCTCGCGCGTGAGCGCGACGAGGTCGCGGGCCGGAACCGCCGCCGTGAAGCCTTCGATGCGGTAGTTCGAGGTATGCACCTTCAGCACCAGGCCGGTGCGCTCGCTCAGCGCGGCCGCGTAGTCCTTCGGATGGGTACGGTTGGTGGTGCCGACCTCGACCAGTTTCGCCCCCGCGCGCGCCATGATGTCCGGCATGCGGAAGGCACCGCCGATCTCGATCAGCTCGCCGCGCGAGACGATCGCCTCGCGGCCCTTGGCGAGCGTATTCAGCACCAGCAGAACGGCGGCCGCGTTGTTGTTGACGACGGTGGCGTCCTCGGCGCCGGTCAGCTCGCACAACAGATCACGGACCAGCGTGTCACGCTCGCCGCGCTTGCCGGTCGAGAGTTCGAACTCCAGCGCGATGGTCTGCCGCATCGCCGTGACGGCCGCCTCGATCGCCGCCTCGGCCAGCACGGCGCGGCCCAGATTGGTGTGCAGGACGACGCCGGTGAGATTGAGGACGGGTCGCACCGTGGGACGCGCTTCGGCGATCAGGCGGACGAACGCCGCCTCGGCCACACGCGCCGACGAGACGTCGGCTTCGCGGGCTCCGCCGCCCGTCCTTAGGGCAGCCCGCTTCTCGTCGAGCATCGCACGCACGGCGGCGACCGTGGCGCTCCGACCGAAGCGGTCGATCGCGACAATGGCGGCGTCGGCCTTCAACACGTCGTCGACCGACGGCAGGCGCCGCAGCGCCGTCCCGCGCGCCTGTGCGTGAACATCCAGCCGGGCCGTCATGGTGATCAGAAGCTCAGCATGAACGGGTTCACGCTGCCGCGTTTCATGCCGGTCTCGCGCACCAGGAGGTCGAGCCCGAGCGTCGCGACGTCGTCGGCGACCGGGTCGAGCCACGGCGCCTTGTCGCGATAGAGCACCTTGGCGTAGCGGCCGCATTCCGAGCAGGTCTCGGCCTTCACGGTGCCGCCCGAGCCTTCGACCTCCGGATAGGAGATGCCCTTGGTGGAGCCGCACGAGGTGCAGCGGATGCGCACGTAGTTCCATTGCGTGCTGCACTGGGCGCAGACGCAGTAGCGGGCCGGGTTGGCGCCGCCGATCTCGTCGATCACCGAGACGACGGGACGGCCGCCGCAGGCCGGACACACCGCGTCGCCGACCTGGACCAGCGCCTTCGGATCGAGCGTCGCCGCGAGGCGGGCGAAATGGACCTGCAGGGCGGCGGCGATCAGCACGTGCTCGGCGATCGCCTCGACCGGGATCGCATCGGCCAGCACGGCCCGCATCATCACGGTGCGGCTCGCGGGATCCGCCTGCGCGACGTGCTGCAGCGCGGCGCGGGCCGGGTCCGGCATGTGACAGTCGGAAAACAGCACCAGCATGCGGTCGAGCGTCGCCGTGCAGGCGGCGTCGGGCGTGAAGCCCTGGCGGTCGAGCGGCGGCATCTGGTGGGCGCGGGCGCGCGCCACCGTCTCGGCCGCCGGCGGCGCGACGGGCGGCAGCTCCTGCTGCACCCAGTGCTGGGCGCTGGCGAGGTCGGCCAGGAAGATCAAGTAGGGCTTCAGGGGATGCCCGTCGGCGAGCGCCCGGAAGCGGTCGCTGCGGCGCAGGAACAGGGCTTCGGGGTCGGGCCGCACCGCGAACGGCGGCGCCGTGATGGTGCCGAGCTCGCCGATGCCGGCACCAGACGTGAAATCGCTCATCACTCACCTCACGAACCGCACGGGCCACGTGACAGGACCAGGACCGCGGAAGCTAATCAGAAAAACGGGAGCGTGCCTATGGCGGACGCACGCGATGGTCGCCGCGCCGACTCTTTCACCTCTCCCCGCGCGCGGGGAGAGGTCGGACTTCGCGCGCCCTCGCGCGAAGTCCGGGTGAGGGGGCGTCTCCGTATTCACGGGCCTGCGTATCCACGCGAGGCCCCCTCACCCCGACCCTCTCCCCGCACGCGGGGAGAGGGAGCGCCGGCGCCGTACCTCCCCCCTCCAGGGGGAGGTGGGAGGTGCCGAACCACCCTCACTCCGCTGGCGTGCCGGTCGGGGTGCGGACGTGGTTGGTCTTGTCGCTGCGGGCGAGCTGGCGCAGCCACATGCGGTGATGCTTGAACGCCCAACCGCCCGAGACCTTGCCCTTCACCATCGCCGTCATGGTGCCGCGCGCCCAGAACGCCCCGTAGATGTGGACGATCAGGATGCAGACCATCACGATCGCCCCGATCGAGTGGACCAGCACGGCGATGCGCTTCTGGTCCAGCGTCGTGTAGGCGCCGAAATACTGCTCCCAGATCACCACCCCGGTCCCGATCATGATCAGGATCAGGATGCCCATCCACCAGAACACCGCCTTCTGGGCGAAGTTGAAGCGCCCGACCTCGGGCATCTTGTCCTCGTCGCCGGCCAGGAAGGTATGGATGTTCTTGAGCCAGCTCCCGTCCGCCGGCGACCACAGGTTGACCCGCCAGAAGCGCAGGAACAGCCCGGTGAAGCCGAGGAACAGGAACACGCCGAACCACGGATGGACGGTGCGGGTCCACTGGCCGCCGCCGAACAGGCCGGTCAGCCAGTAGAGGCTCGGGTGGAACAGGGCGAAGCCCGAGAGGGCGAGGAGCACGAAGCCCCCCGCCGTCAGCCAATGGTTGATACGCGCCGCCGTCGAGTAGCGGACGACCACGACCGGTTCGACGACCGGATCGCCTTTCTCGAGGGCGTCGCCTTTGACGACCTCTCGTCTCTCGCTCATCACGCGCTCTCCCTACGCATTCTCTCGGGCGGGCGGCTTCTCGGCCATCTCCTTCGCCTTCTCCTCGTCGTGCGGCGAGACGCGGCTCGCCCCCGAGAAGATGCTGTGGACGACCGTGACGGCCGCCATCGCGCCGATGGCCGCGAAGCCGGCGTACTTGGCGACACCCTTCCAGATCTCGACCAGCGGGCTGATCTTCGGATCCTTCGGCAGGCCGGAATAGATCTCCGGCTTGTCGGCGTGATGCAGCACGTACATCACGTGGGTGCCGCCGACGCCCGGCGGATCGTAGAGGCCGGCGTTCTTGAAGCCGCGGGACTTGAGGTCCGTAATGCGGCCGTCGGCCCACTTCTTCATCTCGTCCTTGGTGCCGAAGACGATCGCCTGGGTCGGGCACGCCTTGGCACAGGCCGGGCCCTGCCCGACCGCGACGCGATCCGAGCAGAGCGTGCACTTGTAGGCCTTGGCATCGACCTTGGAGATGCGCGGGATGTTGAACGGACATCCCTTCACGCAGTAGCCGCAGCCGATGCAGGCGTCGTGGACGAAGTCCACGATGCCGTTCGAGTACTGCACGATCGCGCCCGGCGCCGGGCAGGCCTTGAGGCAGCCCGGATCCTCGCAGTGCATGCAGCCGTCCTTGCGGATCAGCCACTCGAGGTTCTTGGTCTCCGGGTTCTCCCACTCGGTGAAGCGCATCAACGTGAAGGAGTTCGGCGTCAGGTCGTGCGGGTTCTCGTAGGTGCCGAC
This sequence comes from Rhodoplanes sp. SY1, assembly GCF_046000175.1. Lineage (NCBI taxonomy): Bacteria > Pseudomonadati > Pseudomonadota > Alphaproteobacteria > Hyphomicrobiales > Nitrobacteraceae > Rhodoplanes > Rhodoplanes sp. SY1. The sequence goes on along the minus strand of NZ_JBEOMB010000019.1, from coordinate 31,489 downwards.
GTTGATGCCGACCTCCTCGACCATGTCGTTCCACTGCAGGCAGGCCGACTGGCACGCCTTGCAGCCGATGCACTTCGACACGTCGATGAGCTTGGCGACCTCGGTCTGCCGCTTGGCGGGCGGCGTCACGGTGGACGCCGAGCGCCTGATCAGATCCTGATCGCCGAAGCGCGGCGGCGTCGGGGCGGTGGTCGGGTTCGGAAGCGGGGGAAACATCTCTCGATCCTCCCTTACGCGACCGGCCCGGCGAGGGGCTCGATGTCGACCAGGAACGCCTTGTATTCCGGCGTCTCGATGTTGGCGTCACCGACGAACGGGGTGAGCGAGTTGGGGCCGAAGCCCTTCCTGGCCGCGCCCGTGAAGCCCCAGTGCAGCGGGATGCCGACGATGTGGACGGTCTTGCCGTCGCACACCAGCGGCTTGATCCGCTTGGTCACCACGGCCTTGGCCGTCACGCTGCCGCGCTTCGACCACACCCGCACCGTGCCGCCCTTCTTGATACCCTTCTCGCGGGCGAGCTCCTCGCTGATCTCGACGAAGAACTCGGGCTGGAGAACGGCGTTCGCGTGAGCGTGCTTGGTCCAGAAGTGGAAGTGCTCGGTGAGCCGGTAGGAGGTCGCCGCGTAGGGGAACTCCTTCGCCTCGCCGAACTGCTCGAAGTCGTTGCGGAACACGCGCGCCACCGGATTGCCGCGCACCTTCGGTGCGACGACGTTGACGACCGGCGATTCGAACGGCTCGTAGTGCGACGGGAACGGCCCGTCGCGCATCATGGCGCGGGTGAACAGCCGCGACGTGCCTTCCGGGTTCATGATGAACGGCATCACGGTGTCCGGCTTGGCGGTGGGCGCGATGTCCGGCACGTCGTAGCCGGTCCATTTGGCGCCGTCCCACCACAGGAGCTTTCGGCTCTCGTCCCACGGCTTGCCCTGGAGGTCCGAGGAGGCGCGGTTGTAGAGGATGCGCCGGTTCACGGGCCACGACCACGACCACTTGAGATACGCGCCGGTGTCGTCCGGGTCCGAGGTGTCGCGACGAGCCATGTTGTTGCCCGCCTCGTTGAAGCAGCCGGAATAGATCCAGCAGCCGCACGCGGTCGAGCCGTCGTCGCGCAGGGCGGCGAAGGAGACCACCTGCTTGCCCTTGGCGAGGACGACCTTGGTCGGGTCGGCCGGGTCCGTCACGTCGGAGACGACGTAGCCGTTGAGCTCCTTGGCGAGCTCCTCGGCGGTCGGCTCGTGCGGGTCCTTGTAGCGCCAGTCGAGGTTGACGATCGGCTCCGGAACCTTGCCGCCCTCCTTGCGGTACAGCTCCTTCAGACGCAGATGGATCTGCGCCATGATCCAGGTGTCGGTCTTCGCCTCGCCGGGCGGCGAGCCGCCGGGCCAGTGCCATTGCAGCCAGCGGCCCGAGTTGGTCAGCGACCCCTCGTCCTCGGCGAAGCAGGTGGTCGGCAGCTCGATCACCTCGGTCTGGATCGTCGACGGGTCGACGTCGTTGTTCGCCCCGTGATTCTCCCAGAACCGTGCCGTCTCGGTCTGCAGCGGGTCCATCACGACCAGGAACTTCAGCTTCGAGAGCGCCGTGGTGATCTTCTTGCGGTTCGGGAACGACAGCAGGGGGTTGAAGCCCTGGCAGAAGTACCCGTTCATCTTGCCCTGGTGCATCAGCTCGAAGGCGCGCAGGACGTCGTAGGCCGGCACGTCGAGCTTGGGCAGCCAGTCGTAGGCGAAGCTGTTCTCCGGCGTCGCCGCGTCGCCCCACATGGCCTTCTGGAAGCTCACGAAGAACTTCCGGTAGTTCTGCCAGTAGCTCATCTGATTGGGCCGCAGGGGCTTGAAGCCGCGCGTCGACATGTAGGTGTCGAAGGTCGGCTCGCGCTCCGTCGGGATGGTCAGATAGCCCGGGATCAGGTTCGACATGAGCCCGATGTCGGTCAGCCCCTGGATGTTGGAGTGACCACGCAGAGCGTTCATGCCGCCGCCGCGCACCCCGATATTGCCGAGGATGAGCTGCAGCATCGCCATCGCCCGGATGTTCTGCGACCCCTTCGAGTGCTGGGTCCAGCCCAGCGCGTACATCGAGGTCATCGTCTTCGCGGGGGACGAGCACTCTGAGATCATCTTGGCGATCGTCAGGAACTTGTCCTTCGGAGTGCCGCAGATGCGCTCGACCATCTCGGGCGTGTAGAGCGAGACGTGCTGCTTCAGGAGGTTCCAGACGCAGCGCGGATTCTGCAGCGTCTCGTCGACGACCGCGAAGCCGTCCGGCCCGACCTCGTAGTCCCAGGTCGAGCGGTTGTAGTCACGCTTCTGCTCGTCGTAGCCGGTGAACAGGCCGTCCTGCCAGCCGAACCCCTCCTTCACGACGAAAGCCGCGTTGGTGAAGTTCTTGACGTACTCCCACTGCACCTTGTCGTTCTGAATGCAATGATTGATCACGCCGAGCAGGAACGCGATGTCGGTCCCCTGCCGGATCGGCGCGTAGTAGTCCGCCACCGACGCCGTGCGGGTGAAGCGCGGGTCGACGACGATCAGCTTGGCGCCACGGTTGGCCTTCGCCTCCGTGACCCACTTGAATCCGCATGGATGCGCTTCGGCGGCATTGCCGCCCATGACGACGACGAGATCCGTGTTCTTGATGTCGGTCCAGGAATTCGTCATCGCACCACGGCCGAACGTCGGGGCCAGACTGGCCACCGTCGGGCCGTGTCAAACACGGGCTTGGTTGTCGAACGCCACCATTCCGGTACTGCGGACGACCTTGTAGGTCGCCCACGCGGTCTCGTTGGTCGTCGCCGAGGCGGCCAGGAAGCCGGTGGAGGTCCACCGATTCACGGTCACGCCGTCGTTGTTCTTGACCACGATGTTCTGGTCGCGGTCGTCCTTCATCAGGCGGGCGATGCGGTCGAGCGCCTGATCCCAGGAGACGCGCTCGAACTTGGCCGAGCCGGCCTTGCGGATCTGCGGATGGAGCGTGCGGGTCTTGGAGTGCACGACGTCCCGGAGCGCCGCGCCCTTCGGGCACAGCGTGCCGCGATTGGTCGGGTGGTCGGCGTCGCCCTCGATGTTGACGATCTCGGCCTTCTCGCCCTTCTTCAGATCACCCTTCGAGTAGATGATGATGCCGCAGGCGACCGAGCAGTAGGTGCAGGTGTTGCGGGCTTCGGCCGTGTTCGCGAGCTTGAACGGACGGATCGCCGCCGCATGCGCGGCCTCGACGTCGCCGAAGCCGAACGCACCGAGCGTGGTGCCCGCGAGACCCGCGCCGGCGCCGGCCAGGAAGCCGCGCCGCGAGAGCTCCATGTTCATGGAATGCTACCCTCCTGGTTACGTTGGCCCCCGCGGGGGACGGTTTTGGAGCTGCGCGGGGGACGCAGCTTTTTTTGTCGGGTCATCGAGTCAGGTGGTCGCCGAAAACGCTATTTTGGAACCGATCGAAAGTCAAAACGATTCCGAAGCTTCCGGATCGAACCGAGAGTTCGCTGCCGGGCATTTCAGGGCGTGCGGCGCATCATGGATGTGCACCGCACAAGAGCGCCGCGTCGAGTGTCGTGACGACTTTACAGGGCGACGCTCCAGCTGCCGCGCGACCGAACCGTGGCGCTGATTCTTGAATTTCGTTGACGTGGCGACGGGGCGTCTCGCAGAGTGCCGTCGTGATCCTGATCACGGCTCCCGGGTTCCGGGGCGATCTCACCTCATCACGACAGTGCGGGCCGGCCGCTGCGGACCGCGGCCGCGGTCCGTCGGAGGCAGCGTGGCACCGTTGCACTCGCGTCGCGGCGTTGCACCGCCGCAGCCCGGCGCGCGTGTTTGCCGCATCCCTCCTCGGGCTTGCCTTTGGGCTGACCGGTCCCGCCGGCACCACTGTCGCCGAGCCCGGCGCGGCCGCGCGCGTGGCGGAGACCGCGACGCAGCTGATCGCGTGGACGGGTGCGGCACCCGCCGGGATCGTGCTCGACGCCACCACGGGCGATCGCGTCGCGCTCGACGCGCTACGCGGACGTCCGGTGGTCGTGCATTTCTTCGCCACCTGGTGCGAGCCCTGCCGGGCCGAGCTGCCGCTGCTCGCGGCCTTCGCTGACCGCCGCGACGATCTGATCACGATCGCGATTAACGTCGGCGAGGTCGACCTCCGGGTGAAGCGTTTCGCCGCGCAGGTCGGCTGGACTCGTCCGGTGCTGCTCGACCGCGACCGCGCGGTGGCGCGCGCTTTCGGCGTCACGGCGCTGCCGACCACCATCGCGCTCGACGCGACCTTGACGCCGCGCCTGGTCGCCGAAGGCGACCTCGACTGGCGTGACCCGACAGTCACGGCCCCTCTCGTGGCGCTCGCCACGACAACCCCCGACGGGAGGACACCAGCATGCACCGACGCGACGTGTTGAAGGCCGGCGCCGCCCTGGCGGCCGTCGCTCTGCCCGACTTCGCCGTCGCGCAAGGCGCTGCCGCTTCGGCGGCCCCAGGCTTCGCGCCGAAGCCCGGCGCCTGGCGCAGCTTCGCCGTGACGACGCGGCTCGAGATCGCCAAGCCGGAAGGGCGCACCCAGGCCTGGGTGCCGGTGCCGAGCGTCAATGAAGAGGCCTGGTTCCGCTCGCTCGACACGACGTTCACGTCGAACGGCAAGGCGGCGCTGGTGCGCGATCCGAAATACGGCGCCGGCATGATCCATGTCGAATGGGCGGCCGGCGAGACGGCGCCGTTCGTCGAGGTGATCAGCAAGGTCGCGACGCGCGACCGCGCCGTCGATCTCGCGGCGCCCTCCCGCCCCGCCGCGCTGTCGGCGGCCGAGCGTGCGCTCTACACCGAGGGCACCGATCTCATCCTGGTCGACGGCATCGTCAAGCAGACGGCGGACAAGATCACGTCCGGCGCGCGCGACGACGCCGCCAAGGCGAAGGCGATCTACGAGTGGATCGTCGACAACACGTTCCGGGATCCGGCGACGCGCGGCTGCGGCATCGGCGACATCGCGGCGATGCTGAAGACCGGCCATCTCGGCGGCAAGTGCGCCGATCTCAACGCCCTCTATGTCGGGCTCGCCCGCGCGAGCGGCCTGCCGGCCCGCGACGTCTACGGCATCCGGCTCGCCCCCTCGGCCTTCGGCTACAAGAGCCTCGGCGCCGGCTCGGAGGTGATCACCAAGGCGCAGCACTGCCGGGCCGAGGTGTGGCTCGAGGCGTTCGGCTGGGTGCCGGTCGACCCGGCCGACGTGCGCAAGGTCGTGCTGGAGGAGCCGCCGACCCGGCTCGCCATCGACGATCCCAAGGTGGTCGCCGCCCGCCGGGCGCTGTTCGGATCCTGGGAGACCAACTGGCTCGCCTACAATGTCGCGCACGACCTCGCGCTGCCGGGCGCGCAGGGGCCGAAGATCGGCTTCCTGATGTATCCGCAGGCCGAGACCGCGAGCCAGCGCCTCGACTGCCTCGATCCGGACGGCTTCCGCTACGTGATCAGGGCGAAGGAGACGACGGCGACGTGAGTCGCGCGGTATCCCGGCCCGTCATGCCCGGGCTCGTACCGGGCATCCACGAGCAGCCGACCGACACAAAGATCGTGGATGGTCGGGACAAGCCCGGCCATGACCACTCAGTGCAGCAGCGAAACACCGTGACGAACAACACGAACCCCACCGAAACCGTCCTGGACCTGCGCGGGCTCTCCTGCCCGCTGCCGGTGCTGAAGGCCAAGACGGCGCTGCGTCACGTGCCGATCGGCGGCACGCTGGTGCTCGAATGCACGGATCCGCTGACCGTGATCGACGTGCCGCATTTCTGCGCCCAGACCGGCCACCGGCTCGACGGGCAGGAGCAGGCCGGCGACCTCTATGTCTTCCGCATCGTCAAGCGGCACTGAGTCGGGACCGACCCATACGCCATGACCCAAACATCCCCCGCCCCCGGCTCGCCCGATCCCGTCTATCTCGACCACAACGCCACGACCCCGGTCGACGTCGACGTGCTCGCCGCCATGCTGCCGTTCCTGCGCGAGGAGTTCGGCAATCCTTCCTCGTCGCATCCGGCCGGCCGGCGCGCCCGCGCCGCGGTCGAGACCGCACGCGCCGAGGTCGCCGCGCTGATCGGCGCCGCGCCGGACGAGATCGTGTTCACCAGCGGCGGCACCGAATCCTCCAACACGGCGATCCGCGGCGCGGCGACGGCGCGCGAGGGACGCCGCGGCATCGTGACGACGGCGTTCGAGCATCCGGCGACCGAGGAATGCTGCCGGCTCCTGGAGCGCGCCGGCCATGTCGTCCGTCGCGTCGCGCCGCAGTCGGACGGCCGCGTCCTCGCGGCAGACGTGATCACATCGCTCGACGACGCGACGGCGCTGGTCACGGTCATCCACGCCCAGAACGAGATCGGCACGCTGCAGCCGGTCGCCGAGATCGCCCGTGCGGCGCGCGCCCGCGGCGTCTGGATCCACGCCGACGCGGCGCAGTCGCTCGGAAAAGTGCCGGTCGACGTCGAGGCGCTCGGCGTCGATCTGCTCACTATCGCGGGCCACAAGCTCTACGCGCCGAAGGGCATCGGCGCCCTCTACATCCGCCGCGGCGTCGCGCTGCCGCCGCTGCTCGCCGGCGCCGGGCAGGAGCACGGGCGACGGGCCGGCACCGAGAACGTCGCCTTCATGGTGGGGCTCGGCGCCGCCTGCCGGATCGCCGCCGCGCGGCTGGAGCAGGACGCCGCCCGCATGCGCGTGCTCGCCGCCGGACTTCTGGCGCGGCTGCGCGACACGGTGCCGGGCTTGATCCTGGTCGGCGATCCAGACGCGCGCCTGCCCAACACGCTGAACGTGCTCTTCCCCGGCGTCTCCGGCCGGCTCCTCCTGGAGGCCTGCCCCGGCGTTCTCGCCTCGACCGGCTCGGCCTGTCACGCCGGCAGCGAGGCTCCGTCCGCCGTGCTTCTGGCGCTCGGGTTCGCGCCCGAAATTGCGCTCGGCGCCGTGCGCCTGTCGCTCGGGCGCGCGACCACGGAGGCCGATGTCGCGGCCGCCGCCGACCATCTCGCCGCCGCCTGGCGGACCCTGCGCGAGCCGGCCGCCCCGGCCCCGCGCCTCTCCGGAGCCTTGTCATGAACGCGCACGATCTCCGCCTCACCAGTCTCGCCCATGGCGGTGGCTGCGGCTGCAAGCTCGCTCCTTCGGTGCTGCAGCAGCTGCTCGCCGAGCAGCCCGCCGCCGGCCCGTTCGCCCAGCTCCTGGTCGGCACCGAGACGGGCGACGACGCCGCCGTCTGGCAGATCGACGACACCACCTGCGTGATCGCCACCACGGACTTCTTCATGCCGATGGTCGACGACCCGCACGACTTCGGCCGCATCGCCGCGACCAACGCGATCTCCGACGTCTATGCGATGGGCGGCAGGCCGATCATGGCGCTCGCCATCCTCGGCATGCCGATCGACAAGATGCCGCCCGAGACGATCCGCGAGATCCTGAAAGGCGGCGCCAGCGTGTGCGCGCAGGCCGGCATCCCGGTGGCCGGCGGCCACTCGATCGACTCGCCGGAGCCGATCTACGGGCTCGCCGTGATCGGCACCTGCCGGCCAGAGCAGGTCCGCCGCAACGCCGATGCGCAGCCCGGCGACGACCTGATCCTCACCAAGGCGCTCGGCGTCGGCGTCTACGCCTCGGCGATCAAGAAGGGCGTGCTGCCGGACGGCGCCTATGACGAGATGATCGCCTCGACGACGCTCCTGAACCGCATCGGCGCGGATCTGGCCCGCGACCCGGCCGTGCACGCGGTCACCGACGTCACCGGCTTCGGCCTGCTCGGCCACGGAATGGAGATGGCGCGCGGCGCCGGCGTGACGCTGACGACCTCGCTGCAGGCCGTGCCGCTCCTCGCGCACGCCGCCGCGCTGGCGCAGGCCGGCTGCGTCACCGGCGCCTCGCACCGGAACTGGGCGAGCTACGGCGCGGCCGTGTCGCTCCCCGAGGACCTGCCCGACTGGCGCCGCCACCTTCTCACCGACCCGCAGACCTCCGGCGGCCTGCTGGTCGCCTGCGCCCCACAGCGCACCGACGCGCTCCTGCGCACCATCGTCGAGGCCGGCTACCCGGCCGCGAGCCGCATCGGCCATGTCGAGGAGGGACGCCCGGCGATCCGGGTGGTCGGGTGATGGCCGTCTTGCACGAGCAATGGAGTAAGCATATCCTTTCTGTCGAAAGGATAGATCATGCAGAGCGAGCCGGCCGTCTCGACCGTCCCCGACGAGGCCGCGGTGATCACCAAGGCGACGCTCCGGGCGGCCACCCGCCTCGGCGTCTCCGGCCGTGTGCTGGCGGCCGTGATCGGCGTCTCGGAGGCCACGGTCTCGCGGATGCGGACCGGCACGCACCTCCTCCGGCGCGGCCAGAAGCCGTTCGAGCTCGCCGTGCTGTTCGTGCGCCTCTACCGGTCGCTCGACGCCATGATGGGCGGCGACGATGCGGCGGCCGCGGGCTGGATGAAGGCGCACAAATGCCGCGCTCGATGCGGAGCCGATCGCCCTCGTCCAGACCGTGCCTGGGCTCGTGAATGTCATCCAGTACCTGGACGCCCGCCGCGCTGTCGTCTGAGGCCGGGCCGCTCGCCGGGACGGCGTGGCGGCTGGTCGAAGCGCAGCACCATGTCTCGACCCTCAAGCTGGTCGACTCGGTCGCCGAGCAGGAGCTGCTGGAGCGGCTCGTGGAGGAGACCAAGCCGGCGGTCCCGCCGGAATGCCGCGGGCTCCATTATCAGCTCTACACGCCCTTTCGCTACGGCACGTATCCGAGAGGGTCGCGCTTTCGTCGCGCCGGGGCGACACCGGGCGTGTTCTACGCGGCCGAAGCCGCCGTCACCGCCGTCGCCGAGACCGCCTTCTATCGCCTGCTCTTCTTCGCCGAGTCGCCGGCGACGCCCTGGCCGTCGAATCCGGCCGAGTTCACGGCCTTTGCCGTGGCGCATGCGACGGGACGGACGATCGATCTCGCCGCACCCGGCTTCGCGGCGGAGCGGGCGACGCTGATGCATCCGAGCGACTACGCCGCCTGCCAGGCGCTTGCCGACGCGGCGCGCGAAAGCGGGATCGACGTGATCCGCTATCCGTCGGTGCGCGATCCCGGCGGCGGCGCCAACCTCGCGCTCTTGTCCTGCCGGGCCTTCGCCGGCCCGGCCCCGACCGGGCAGCAGACCTGGCGGCTGCGGATCAGCGACACCGGCGTCCACGCGATCTGCGAAGCGCCGACCGCGCGCATGACCTTCGACCGCACCTGCTTCGCCGCCGATCCACGGATCGCCGCGATGAGCTGGGAGCGCCCCTGATCGCTCTCAGCCCCCCGCGGCGCGGGCCAGCACGGCGCGCAGCACGCGGGCGCCGGCCTCCCCTTTCCGGGCGCGCCCCCACTGCTCGGTGATGATGGTCTTGAACAGCCGCACCGCCTCGGGCGTCGCGGTCGCCATGGCGATGCCGGACGTGATGTTCGGGTGGTCGCCGAGCCGGTAGGGGCTGAGCGTCACGGCGGCGTGGTCGGCCGCCTCGAACACCTGGAAGGTCTGGAACGGCGCCTGGTCCTCGATGACGCCGATCTGGACACCGATCGGCGGGTGCTCGAGCAGGCCGGCGAACCGCTCGATCTCACGGGCGGCGAGCCCGCGGCGCGCGCGCACCACCGCGTCCGGGAGATCGAAGCGCCCGACCAGGCCGGAGCGCAGGAAGCGCTCGATGTCGGGCGCCGAGACGATGCTGAGCACCGGGATGCGCCGGGTCGCGGCGCCTCGCCGCCGGGCGTGGAGGATCGCCATCACGGCCTCGACCTCGGCGCGCGCCGCCGCCGGCTCGCGATGGCTCTCGGGGATCCCCTCGAGCAGCATCACGCGCAGATGCTCCATGTACTCGTCGGACTGGAGCAGGAACGAGAACGGCGAGAAGTTGCCGAGCACATGGACGGCGGTCTCCTCGAGCTGGCGCATGCGCTCGAAGAACGACACGGCGTTGGCGTAATACTCGACGCCCACCCCCATCAGCGACGGCAGCGACGTCTCGAGGAGCTCGGAGATCTTCTCGAGCGTCTCGATCTTGACGAGCTCGCCGCGCTCCAGCCGATAGACGGCGGCCCGCGACACCCCGATCGCCTCGGCGATGCTGCTCACCGTGAGATTCTTGCCGAGCCGATAGGCGCGCAGCCGTCGGCCGATCTCGGCCAGATGGTCGGACATCGTTCTCCCCGCGGCCCGCGCCGATACGGCGGCGGATGGTGTCCGGGATCGTGTTGTCTCGTCTCGATGCGGATGGCGGCGGCGAGCCTCAGCGGATGATCGCCAGTAGTCCCGTGGAAATCTGCGGGACATAGGTAATGAGCAGGAGCACCAGGATGTTCACGGCGATGAACGGCCAGATGCCGCGGATGATCAGCTCCACGGGCCGGCGCAGCGTCGACGACGCGACGAACAGGTCGAGCCCGAACGGCGGCGTTATCATTCCGATGCAGATGTTGAGGCAGACGACGAGGCCGAAATGGACCGGGTCGATGCCGAGCGAGGTCGCGACCGGATAGAAGGTCGGCACGAGAACCAGCAGGATCGAGTTGGGATCGATGAACATGCCGGCGACGAGCAGCACGACGTTGACGATCAGCAGGAAGACGATCCAGTCGACGTTCCACGCCGCGAACAGCTGCGTGAAGAAGGCGGGCACCTGCGCCAGCGTGATCAGGAACGACAGCATCGATCCGGTCGCCAGCAGGATGAAGATGACGGCGACCGTGATGGCCGAGCCTTCGGCGATCTCCATCAGGGCCTTGAAGCCGATCGACCGGTAGACGACCATCTCGATCAGGAGCGCATAGGCGACGGCGACGGCCGCTGCCTCGGTGGCCGTGAAGATTCCGCCATAGATGCCGCCGAGAATGATGAAGGGCATGCCCAGCGCGACGAGCCCGTCGCGGAAGGCGAGCACGCGCTCGCGGCGCGTCGCCCGCGGGAACAGGCCGGCGCCGGTGCGCCACGTGACGATCTGCACGTAGATCATGAACGCGACGCCGAGCGCGACGCCGACCGCGAAGCCGCCGGCGAACAGGTCGGCGATCGAGGTTCCGGTCAGCCAGCCGTAGATGATGAGCGTGATGCTCGGCGGAATGAGCAGGGCGCATTCTGCGCTCGAGGCGATCAGGGCGAGCGAGAACGTCTCGGAATAGCGCGCCTTCAAGAGCTCGGGATGCAGCAGACGGCCGAGCGCCGCCACGGTCGCGGGCGCCGATCCGCAGATGGCGCCGAACCCCATGCAGGAGACGACCGTCGTATGCCCGATACCGCCGCGGACATGGCCGATATTGGTCTTGACCAGATCGGTGAGCCGTTTCGCGATGGTTCCGCGCGCCATGATGTCGGCGGCGAAGATGAAGAACGGGATCGCCAGCAGGGTGGAGACGTTCACGCCGCCGAGGAGCTTCTGTGCCAAGGCGACCGGCGGGATCGACGGGAACAGGAGAAGCCACGCCAGCAGGGTCGGGACGCCCATGACGAGGAACATCTCGAAGCCCAGGACGAGCAGGATCGCCGCGGCGACGCAGAGCAGGAGGACGGTCACGCGCGCTTACCTCAATGATCCTGGAACACGTCGCGAAGCAGGAACCGATTCTGGACGCCGGTGAGCTCGAGCAGATAGCGCAGCGACAGAAGCGCGAACCCGACCGGCAGCGGTGCGTAGAGCCACAGCATCGTGGTGCCGAGCGTCGGGCTGATCTGCCCGCTGTTGTAGATGAACAGCGCGAGATCGAAGCTGAACTTGGTGAAGACCAGGCAGAAGACGAGGCCGGTCAGATTGATCGCGATCCGCACCAGGCGGCCGCCCACGCCCTGCAAGCGGTCGATCAGCACGGTCATGGCGATATGCCGGCGCCGCTCCAGCGCGAGCCCCAGGCCGACGAAGACCAGCCACGCGAGCCCGAACAGCGTCGCTTCGTCGATCCACGCCAGCTCGGTCGCGAGCTCCGCGCTGAAGTATCGGATCACGACATTGACGAAGTACAGGAACGACATCGCGATCAGAACGACCGCGATGAAGACCCTCTCGACGGTGCGGATGATATCCATTGCACGAGCGAACATGCGTGTCTTCTTCATCGAGTCTGCAGGGTAGCCATGTCCGCCCGCTGTCGGAACGGTCGCGACGCGCCCGACGCCCGCCGGGCGCGTCGCGCGTCCGTCAGCTGCCGAGCTTCTTCATCTCGGCCTTGTAGAGGTCGATCGCCTTCTGGCCTTCCGCGCCGGCGCGCGCGATGAAGGCGGCTTCCGACTTCGGCACCATCGCCGCTTGCCACGCCTTGCGATCGGCGTCGCTCAGGTTGCCGATCTCGGTCTTGCCGGCGTTCTTGATGATGTCCAGTGCGGCGATCTTCGCGTCCGCCTTCATCTTCTCGACCTCGGGCCGGACCTCGATGAAGGTGTCGGTGATGATCTTGCGATGCCCCTCCGGCAGCGACTTCCACCAGGTCGGATTGAACAGCACGAAGTCCTCCATGGCGCCGTGATCGGACACGACGAGATACTTCTGGACCTCGTGGAACTTCATGGTGGAGATCGTGTCGAGCGGGTTCTCCTCGCCGTCCACGACGCCGGTCTGCAGGGCCGTGTAGAGCTCGCCGAACGGGATGGCGATGGCGCTCGCGCCGACCGCGCCGAACTGCTCGATCAGAATGCGCGAATCCATCACGCGGAACTTCTGGCCCTTGAAGGCCGACACCGAGTCGATCGGCTTGTTCGACGTCAGGCTCTTGCGGCCGTTCGGCCAGAGCGCGATGGCGACGAAGCCGCGGCTGGAGAAGGTGTCGAGCACGTACTGGCCGAACGGGCCGGTGCGCAGCGCATTCGCCTTGGCGACGTCGGCGGGCAGCAGGAACGGGATGTCGAAAACCGACACCACCGGATTGAACCCGCCCAGGAAGGCGGCCGGCATGACCGTGCACTCGATGGAGCCGAACTGCGTTCCCTCGACCATCTGGCGCGCATTGCCCAGCTGGGAGGCCGGGAACAGCTTGAACTCGACCTCGCCGTTGGTGCGCGCCTTGACGAGCTCGGCCACCTTCTCCAGCCCGCGATGACGCGGCTGGGTCGGGGCTTCGAGATGCGCGATCTTGGCCGTGTACTTGGCCGACTGGGCCGACACCGTGGTGGCGGACGCAGCGACGACGAGCGCACCGCTCGTGATCTTCAGGAATTGGCGCCGTGAAGCCATGGGGCTCTCTCTTTTATGAGGGATGGAGGCTGTATCAAAATTTAGACTACGGGCGAAATGGTGTCAAACCGGGGTCTTTTCGTCGGGTCGCCAGCTTGAATCGAGCGCCCGGACACGAGCCCAAGGCCGCCGTCGCGCTCGCTTTCGCAGCCGACGACGGCGCGGCTCCGTCGTCCCCCGCTTGTGGGAGCGGCAGGCGCCCTGCTCCACACCTCCCGCACCTCCGTGCCGCGCAAAGAACCACACGACCGCCGGCTCGAAACCAAAAGAGTGCCCGTACGGGCACTCTTTTTTGTTCGTCGACGGGAGGGGCCGGGAGCCCTTGCGATTGTTCGCGGCCGATGACGTCGGCCGACGCGATGGTCGCGGGCGCGCCGGTCGGGCGGCCCGAGCAGGCACGCTCGTCAGCCGAGATCGGCCGCCGCGATGGCGTTGAGGGTGGCGAGCTGGTCGGCCGGCGCCGCGCCCATCGAGGCGGTCGCCTGCTCGGTGATCTCGATGAGGCGATCGAACGCCTGGTCGGCGACGTCGCCGGTCAGCGGATGCTCCTCGTAGGAGTCGATGAAGCGGCCGACCAGCAGCGCGAGGATCTGATAGAGCGCCACATGCTCGCGATCCGAGCCGGCGAGGTTCAGCACCCTCTGCTGGAAATCCTTGTAGGTCCGAAGGCCGTTGTGCTGGGCCTTCAGCCAGGTGAGCAGTTCGTCCAAGAGCGTTCCCTCCCTCGAATGCGACCACGGGCGCCGACGGCGCCCCCGGAGAAGAAACTACCGTTGATACCACAACAAGAGGAGAAAAAAAGAGATTTTATCCGCGTCCCGGACCCGCCTCGACGCCGGTGAAAGCGCGCAAACCTGTCACCGAGGGTTCACGACCGCTTTGTTTTACCGTCATAAAATATCCGGCCGTGGCCCCCCCGGTTGACAATCGGATCGCCTGCTGCGACAGTCTCAGAAATTAGACAGTCGGACGCCCCGCGTCGACGGTGACGATCACCGGCCCGCGGCGGCCGAAACGATTCGAGCGATCCGGCCAGGCGATCGGGCACCCGCCCGCCGCCACCCGGATCCGGAAAGGGCGGAATGGGCCAGACCATCAGCTTCAAGCCGATGCGCCGCGGCGCGACCCCGCAAGGCACGATGGGGCAAGCCTCCGGCGCGCCGGGGGCTGGCGCACCGGCCGCCGGCACGGCAGACTCCGGCATGCCGCACACCACCACTCTCGGCCCGAGCCCCGCATCCGGCGCCGCCCACGGCGCGGCTCCGGCGGTCGCCGACGTGCTCGGCGTCGTCGTCTCGCATGTCTGGCTGAACGACGAGTACCGTCACCTGGTGCTGGAGGCGCCCGATCCGGCGCCGCTCGCCAAGGCCGGCCAGTTCTTCAATCTCGAATGCCCGCACACGGCCGAGGACAAGCCGTTCCTGCGCCGGCCGATGAGCCTCTACGGCGCCGACCCGGCGCGCGGCCGCGTCGAGTTCCTCTACAAGGTCACGGGCGTCGGCACCCGGGCGCTCGCCTCGATCAAGGTCGGCCGCACCATGCGGCTGCTCGGGCCGCTCGGCGTCGGCTTCTCGATTCCGGAGAGCGCGAAAAACATCGTCGTGCTCGGCCGCGGCGTCGGCCTCGCCACGCTCGCGCCGCTCGCCGAGGCGGCGGCCGCGCAAGGCGTCGGCGTCACGGCGATCCTGTCGGCCCGCAGCCCCGCGACCGTGATGTCGGCCGAGCGCTTCGCCGCGGTCGGCGCGTCGGTGCGCATCGTGCTGGACACCGATGGCACGAGCGATCCGGCCAATGTCGAGGCGATCCTTCGCGACGCCGCCGCGGCGGGCCGTGCCGACGCCTTCTACACCTGCGGCTCCAACCGGCTGATGCTCCTGATGCAGCGGGTCGGCCGCGAGCTGAGCATTCCCGGCGAGGTCGCGCTCGAGCAGCAGATGGCCTGCGGGCTCGGCATGTGCTTCTGCTGCGTCCGCAACTTCTCGGTCGACGGCGCCGTCGAGGCGCGCCGCGTCTGCACCGAGGGTCCGGTGTTCCCGCTCGCCGAGGCGATGTCATGGTAGGCCCGGCCACGCCCCACGGCGCCGGCCCGGGCACCGACACCGGTCTCGGCCCCGGCCAGACGATCGACCAGACGGTCCGCATCGGCAGCCTGACGCTGCGCAACGCCGTGATGCCGGCCTCCGGCACCTTCGCGGAAAATCTCGGCGCAGTCGTGCCGTTCGAGGCGCTCGGCGCGCTGGTGACGAAGACCGTGACGCCGCAGCTGCGCGGCGGCAACCCGACGCCGCGCGTCTGCGAGGTCGGACAGGGAATGCTCAACTCGATCGGCATCCCGAGCAAGGGCCTCGATCATTTCGTCGCGGAGACGCTGCCACTCTATCGCGACGTGCCGACCCCGCTGGTCGTCAGCGTCTCGGCGCTCTCGGCCGACGCCTTCGCCGACGCGGTGAAACGGCTCGACGTGCCCGGCGTCGCGGCGATCGAGGCGAACATCTCGTGCCCGAACATCGAGGAGGACGGCAAGGCCTTCGCGATGGACCCGCGGCCGACCGCGCTGGTGGTCGAGAAGATGCGGCGCGCCACGGCGCTGCCGCTGTGGGTGAAGCTGTCGCCCAACACGGGTGACATCGCGAGCGTCGCCCGCGCCGCCGAGGCGGCCGGCGCCGATGCCGTCGTCGTCGCCAACACGATCCTCGCCATGTCGATCGATATCGAGACGATGCGGCCGCGGCTCGGCAACGTGATGGGCGGGCTCTCCGGCCCCGCCATCAAGCCGATCGCGGTGCGGATGGTGTGGCAATGCGCCCGCGCCGTCAAAATCCCGGTGATCGGCTGCGGCGGCATCTCTACGGCCGCCGATGCGGTCGAGTTCATGCTGGCCGGCGCCACGGCCGTCCAGGTCGGCACCGCTACCTTCGTGCGCCCGACCGCGATGCTCACCGTGATCGACGGTCTCGTCGACTACTGCCGGCGAAAAGGATTCCCGCGCGTCGCCGCGCTCACCGGCGCGATCCACGACTCGGATCTGACGGTCGACACCCACGAGGCCGCCTCGTGATCACGACCGCCGCCGTTCTGATGACATCACACGAGATCGTCCCATGAGTGACGCCGCCGTGGTCCGCCTGCCCGAGCCGCTCCGCCTGCGCGACATCGCGCGTGATCTGTTCGATACGTTGCGCGAGGCGACGTTCGATGGCGTCGGCATCACGCGCGAGTGCTACGACGCCGGCGAGAACGCCGCGATGGCGGTGTTTCGCGAGGCCGCCGAGCGGCACGGCCTCAAGGTGAAGATCGACGCGGCGCAGAACATGATCGTCTCGCTGCCCGGCGACGACGGCACGAAGCCGGCGCTGCTGCTCGCCTCGCATGCCGACTCGGTGCCGCAGGGCGGCAATTTCGACGGCGGCGCCGGCGTCGTCGCCGCACTGCTGACGCTGATCCGCATCGCCGCCGAGGGCACGCGCCCGCCCGTGCCGGTGCGCGCCATGGTGCTGCGCGGCGAGGAGAGCGCCTTCTACGGCCGCGCCAATGTCGGCTCGCGCCTCCTGTTCGGCACGCTCGACCCGAAGGACATGGAGGCGAAGCGCCGCGGCACCGGCCGCACGCTGCGCGAGACGCTCGACGCCGCCGGTATCGACACGGCGGCGGCCGCCGCCGGCCGCCGGATGATCGACGCCGCGACCGTCAAAGCCTATGTCGAGCTGCACATCGAGCAGGGCCCGGTGATGCTGGCGCGAAAGTTCCCGACCGCCGTCGTCACCGGCATCCGCGGCAATCTGCGCCACCGCTCGATCATGTGCCGCGGCGAGGCGGGCCATTCCGGCACGGTGCCGCGCTGGCTGCGGCGCGACGCCGTGTTCGCCGTCGCCGATCTCATCATGCGGCTCGACGAGCACTGGATGCGGCTCCTGGAGCGCGGCCTCGATCTCGTCGTCACGGCCGGCGTAATCGGCACCGATCCGAACGAGCACGCGATCAGCCGCATTCCCGGCGAGGTCGCCTTCTCGTTCGAGGTGCGCAGCCAGAGCTTCGAGACGCTGGAGGCGTTCTACGAGCTGTTCCGCTCGGAGTGCCGCGCCGTCTCCGATCTGCGTCACGTCAAGTTCGAGTTCGACGACCGAGTCTATGCCGAGCCCGCCCGCATGGACGAGGCTCTGGTGCGCAAGCTCGTCGCGGCGTCCGACAAGCTCGGCCTGCCGACCGAGACGCTCGCCTCCGGCGCCGGCCACGACGCGGCGGTGTTCGCCAATGCCGGCATTCCCTCCGCCATGATCTTCGTGCGCAACGCCAACGGCTCGCACAACCCGGCCGAGGCCATGGACCTCGACGACTTCATGCAGGGCGTCGAGCTGATGCACGCCTTCGCGGTCGAAGGGCCGTGATCGCGAACGGCCGACCATCGGTTGCGAGACCCGCCTCGGCGCGAGTGGCGCGGCGGCCGGCGACGCCGCGCAGCCGCCCTGCGGCGCCGGGCCTCCTCGCGAAAATGTCTGGAGAACTTGGGGAAACCGGAATTCCTGAAGGGGCCGAGTCGCTTGACCGGCCCGGCGCATGGCGCGATAAGAGCCGAGTCGCGCTCATGCTCGAGACTGAACTCGACGCCGGCAGCCACGGCTGACCGGCGGTTTTCGCGCGCGGCTCATGACGGTGCCAGAGACGGAGGACCCCGTGAGCACGTTTTCCCCCCCGACCGAGAAGCGCGTGATCGCCCAGCAGACCGCCAAGATGCTGCTGGAGATCAAGGCGATCCAGTTCAATGCGGCGCAGCCCTTCGTGTTCACGTCGGGGTGGGCGAGCCCGGTCTACGTCGACTGCCGCAAGATCATCTCCTATCCGCGGCTGCGCTCCGCCCTGATGGACTTCGCGGCCTCCACGATCCTCACCGAGGTCGGCTACGAGTCGATCGACAACATCGCGGGCGGCGAGACCGCCGGTATCCCGTTCGCTGCCTGGATCGCCGACAAGCTGATGCTGCCGATGCAGTACATCCGCAAGAAGGCGAAGGGCTTCGGCCGCAATGCCCAGATCGAGGGCGAGGTGGTGCCGGGCTCGCGCACCCTGCTGGTCGAGGATCTGGCCACCGACGGGCGCAGCAAGGTCAACTTCTGCAACGCGCTGCGCAAGGCCGGCGCCACGGTCGACCACTGCTTCGTGCTGTTCTACTACGACATCTTCCCGATGGTGTCGGGCAACATGCGCGACCTCGGCGTCGAACTGCATCACCTCGCCACCTGGCGCGACGTGCTGGAGGTCGCGACCGCCAGCGGTCATTTCGATCCCGGCGTGCTGCGCGAGGTGAAGGCGTTCCTGGAGGGGCCGTCGGAGTGGTCGGCCGCGCATGGCGGCATCTCCAACTTCGACAGCGATCCGGAGAAGGTCGGCACCGGTGCGGGAGGCCCCGCCTCCGGCGCCAGCGCCGCGGCGTGAGCCCCGTGACGATCCCGGTCCTGTCGGGCCGGCCCGCATGAGCGGGCCCGCCCCTGCCCCGCGCGGCACCGTGCTGTTGGATCTCGACGGGACCATCAGCGATCCGGCCGGCGGCGTCTACGCCTCGTTCCGCTTCGCGCTGGAGCAGATCGGCAAGCCGTGGCCGGACGGCGAGCCGCTCGCCTGGATCATCGGGCCGCCGCTGCGCGAGAGCTTCATGCTCCTGCTCGACGATCCCGAGAGGACGGCGCAGGCGCTGCAGCACTACCGCACCCACTACGCGGCCGGCGCCCTCTACGACAATCGCCTCTATCCCGGCATGGCGGAGGCGATCGCAGCGCTCGCCGACGACGGCTTCCGCCTCTACGTCGCCACCTCCAAGCTGGTCAGCTTCGCCGAGAAGATCGTCGCCCGCTTCGGGCTGGCGCCGCGTTTCGCGCGCGTCTACGGCTCGTCGCTCGACGGCCGCATCGACCAGAAGGGCGACATCATCGCGATGTGCCTGGGGACCGAGGACATCGACCCCGAAACCTGCATCATGGTCGGCGACCGCGAGCACGACGTGAACGGCGCCCGCGCCAACGGCCTCGACTGCATCGGCGTGACCTGGGGGTTCGGCGGCGCCGAGGAGCTCACGGCCGCGCAGGCCCTGACGCTGTGCGAGCGCCCGGCCGATCTGCCCGGACTGATCCGCCGGGTGATTGACGCCCGCCTCGCCCTGCTCCCCTCCGAAACCTGAATTCGGACCTCGGCTCCGTCGGCGTCAGCCGGCGGCCTCGCCGGGCAGCAGATCGCGCCCGGGGCGCGCCGCCGAAGCACGGATGCCGCCGGCGGCCCGGATCGGCAGCGGCTGCGGCGCGACCAGCGCCTCGAGCTGCCCCACGGGATACCCACCGGCCAGCATCAGCCGCCGATCGAGCGCGCGCATCACCAGGAGATCGAGCGGCATCACGGGCCGCTTCGCGGCGGCGCTGCCGGCCGCCAGCACGATCGTCGCCACCCGGTCGGCGAACCGCTCGTGCTCCTTCATGAAGGCCAGCATGTAGCCGCGGTAGCTCATGTCCGGCAGCCGATGCCCGATCGCCTGGATGCCGCGACGGGCGTGCTGAGTCGCCGGGGCGTAGACGGCGGGCGCGCAGGCGCAGGCGAAGCGGGTCAGCAGGCCCATCAGCGAGGCCGTTGTGATGCCGGCCCGCACGGCGTCGAAGTTGATCTCGTCGAGCCGGGCGAACGCCTCCGACGAGGGCATTGCCGCACTGCGAAAGGAAGGGCGCGCGACGTCGTCGAGAAAGCCCAGCAACTGGCGGCGCAGACCCGGGCCCAGGCGATCGTCCAGGCCGTGGAACACGAGCCAGCGATCGAACGTCCGCACCGTCAGCGGCGCGGCGGACCGCATCTCGGCCGAGAACGCCGCCTCGCCGGCGCGCCACGACGCCATGGCGGCGTACACCGACAGGTCGTCCAGATACCGCTGATCCCGCATCATACACCCTGGTTGCCGCGCGCATACATCGCCCGAGTGGCCCTCGGTGTGCTCGTCTCGCCAGCCGTGATCGTGTCGACGAACCCGCGCCTCGGCCTCGGCCGCAGGGGCGGCGTCGTAGAGCAAAGAGCTGAAGGCGAGCACCCGGAGAACGCGCTTGAACTTTCGCGCGACCCGATAACGCACGAGACGCCGTTCGGGTCCGTGCAAATCGACAGATCTCGCCGAATCCTGCTCCGGCCGCGACTTTTCTCACATGACGACACCTATTCTCACGCGCCGACAGCGATGAGGTCGGCATCGTCCGTCGGGCGGGGCCGATCGCGCGTCTGATCAGGACCTCCACCCCTTGACGCACGTCAACACGGTCGCGCGGCAGCGCGCGACACTCGCCATCGTAAGCAGGAGGTGTGTGATGACGACGAAGCGTTTCGTCGCAGCGACGGTCGGTCTCGGGCTGCTCGGGCTCTTGGTGACCCTCCCGGCCCCGGCGCAGACGCCCGCCTATCCGGAGCCGGTGCGCGGCGCCCGCGGCATGGTGCTGCTGCCCGGCGTGATGACAGGTCCGGGCACGCTCGGCACCGGCGGCATGCGCCGGCTGTGCGATCCGCGCTCGGTGGGCCTCACCCAGTGGCGGGTGACCTGGATCGAGCGGGTGATCAAGCCGACCGAGGCCCAGCAGAAGCCGCTGGAGGATCTCAAGGCCGCCTCGGCCAAGGCGGCGGACCTGTTCGCGACCGCGTGCCCGAAGCGCGCCCCGCGCCTGCAGGCCGCCCCCGAGCAGCTCGCCATGATGGAGAAGCGGCTCGACACCGCGATCCAGGCGCTGCGTCTGATGCGGCCGGCCTTCGACGCCTTCTACGCCTCGCTCGACACGACCCAGAAGGCCCGCATCGACGAACTCGGCCCGAAGCGCAGCGGCTGGCTGTGGTGAACGGCAATGGATTGCCGGCCTCGCCAGTGACGATCAGCCCCGTGTCCCGGGCGCGGCGCGATGCGTCGCGCACCCTTTCACCTCTCCCCTGCGGGGAGAGGTCGGGGTTCGCGCCGAAGGCGCGAAGTCCGGGTGAGGGGGTGCCGTGCTAACCAACTGGCGCTCTAACCTCTCACCCCGACGCGCAAGAGCGCGTCGAACCTCTCCCTCTGGGAGAGGGTCGGGGCCACGCCGATCACTCGCAGAGATTAAGACGCGGCTTGTCCGGGCACGCGCCGACAACTGGGAGGTTCTCCCGGTCAGCGACACTCGCACGGACGGGATGTCACTCGAAGATGCGGTCGCCTTGCAGGTCGACGATCTGGCGGGCCTTGGAGAGCGTGAAGCTCATCGCGTCGTCAAGTGCGGCGTGGCTGTCGGCACGGATGAAGCGGTGCTCCTTGCGAACCCCGCCGATCTCCTTCTCGATCACGCCGGCGGTCTGGTACTGGCCGTTGTTCTGGAACGGCTCGGCCCGGATCGTGTAGCCCTTGTACTCGACGGCCTCGCTGCGCGGGGCAGAAGCGGGCGCGGACGCACCCCCGCCGAACAGGGATTTCCAGAACGACATCTCGGATCACCGAAGCGCAAAATACCGGCGCGAGCTTAGCCCGCGCGCCGCGGCGCTGCAAACCGCGCCGAACCGATCGGTCGCGCCGGATCGACGGCGTCGCGTGGAGCCCCGTCAGTGGGCGCGCCGCGTTAGTGAGCGCGCCGCGTCTTGGCCTCGATCTCGAGCTGCTCGGCACGCCCGGTCGCGTTGCGCAGCGAGCCGTCCATGGCGAGGATCACGGCCAGCCAAGCGGTGACGAAGTTGGTGAAGAACAGCGCCAGGAAGGTGATCAGGCCGGCCGTCACCGAGACGTACGTCTCGACATAGTAGCTGATGCCGGCAGCCATCGCGGCGCCGATCAGGACGAACACGACATACAGGATCAGCGCCTTCATGGACGGTCTCCGCGGAGGTTCGAGGACGGGCGTTCCGGAGCGGAACGTGGATGCCGGAATCGGCCGGGCAGCGCGGCGGCAGCCGGACCGGAACTTACACGGGGCTTACGGCTGCCTCAACGGCAAACCAGATCGCAACCTCGCCGAGGCACAGCCATGCATGCGGCAGTGGGGCACTGCGGCGATCTTCGCCGCAGCGCAGCACGGCCGCATCCTGATCACACCTCGAACTCGAGGCTGACGCAGCAGCCGGCGGCCACCCCGGCCGGCGCCGGATAGGCGACCTCGGAGCCGAGCCCGCGCGCCATCGCGGCGACGATGCGGCTGCCCATTCCGGTGCCCTTCGCCGGCCCCTCGCCGCGCCAGCCGACCCCGTCGTCCTCGACCCGCAGCGCCGCCCGGCCGTCGTCGAGGGCATCGAAGCGCACCCGGATCTCGCCCCCGCGGTCGGCCGGATAGGCGTACTTGAAGGCGTTGGTGACCAGCTCGGTGACGACCACGCCGATCGACACGGCCTTGTCGGTCGGCACCCGCACCGGCGCGGCGGCGAGCCGGACCGTGGCGGCGTGGCCGGACGCCTTCATGGTCGCCTCGAGGTCGCCGAGCAGCGCGCCGAGATACTCGGAGATCTCGACCGAGCGCACGTCGCCGGACGTGTAGAGGCGACGATGCACGCCGGCGATCGCCATGATGCGGGCCTGCATCTCGCGCAGCGCCGCCTGGGCGGCCGGATCGGTGATCTCCTTGGCCTGCATGTGGACGAGCGCGGCGACCAGCGCGAGCGAGTTGGCGACGCGGTGATTCACCTCGTGCAGCAGCACCTCGGCCCGTTCCTTGGCCTCGCGCATCTCGCGCTCGGCACGGTCGCGGGCGGCGGCGAGCCGCGCCTTCTCGAGCGACTGCTCGATGGCGCTTTCGAGCAGGGCCAGGAACTCCTCGCCGACGCTCTTCGAGACGTAGTCGGCGGCCCCGGCCTTGAGGGCCGCGACCGCGACCGAGGTCTCGCCCGAGGCCGTGACATAGACGACCGGCGGCGGCTCCGGCAGCTCCTTCAGCCGCGCCAGCATGTCGAGCCCGGTGCCGGTCGGCAGGAAGTGGTCGAGCACGATCACCTGGATGCCGCCGCGGGCCAGCCGCGCGAAGCCCTCCTCGGCGGTGCTCACCCGCTCGACCGAATAGCCGCGCCGGCCGAGCGCCTTCTGCACCAGACGCGCGAGGCCCGGGTCGTCGTCGACATGCAGCACCGTGACGGGCGAGTTGGGCATGGATCAGTCGGTTTCCGGAACCTGCATCACCGCGAAGAACAGGCCGAGCTGGCGGATCGCGTTGGCGAAGCCTTCGTAGTTGACGGGCTTGGTGATGTACACGTTGGCGCCGAGGTCGTAGCAGCGCTGGATTTCTCGCGCGTCGTCGGTCGTGGTCAGCACCACCACGGGAGAGCGCCGCGTGTGCTGGTTGGACTTCAGCCGCTCCAGGATGTCGATGCCGGTCATGTCCGGCAGGTTGAGGTCGAGCAGCACGAGGAGCTGGCGCCCGGCGCTGACCTCGCCCGAGCCGTCCGGCCCGAGCAGGTAGTCGAGCGCCTCGGTGCCGTTGGTGAACGGCAGGATCTCGTTGTTGACGCCGGCGCGCCGGATGTTCTTCTCGATGAGGCGGGCGTGCCCCTCGTCGTCCTCGATCATCACGATCCGGACCGGCCTCGCGTTCTGGTTCACGTCCGTTCACTCCCGACGACGCGCGCGACCCGACGGAGGTCGCGCGGCAGGTTGATCTTCATGGTGGTGCCGCGCCCGACTTCGGACGCGAGCGTGATGTCGCCGCCCAGATTGCGCACCATGGCACGCACATGGGCGAGGCCGATGCCCTCGCCCGGCTGGTCCTGGGCGCCGGAGCGGCGGAACAGATCGAAGACGCGCTCGTGATCCTGCGCGGCGATGCCGCGGCCGTTGTCCTCGACCTCGACGACGATGCGCTGGCCGGGCTCAGGCTTCGCCCGGATCACGATGTGGATCGGCCTGTCGGGGCTGCGATACTTGACGGCGTTGTCGAGCAGGTTGCCGAACACCTGCTCGAGCGCCAGCCGGTCGGAGACGACGGACGGCAGGTCGGGCGACAGCGTCACCTCGCCGCCGGCCTCGACGACCTGATGGCGGATGCTCTCCGAGGCGGCCTCGAGCAGCGCGCCGAGCGCGATGGGCTCGGGCCGCAGCGTGCGGCGCCCCTCGCGCGAGAGCTTCAGGATCGCGTTGATCAGCCCGTCCATCTTGCGGGTGGAGGAGCGGATGAAGCCGAGCGCCTCCGGCGCGTCCTCGGTCGCCGCGAGCCGCGCCTCGGCGGCGACCGGGTCGTCGTCGGGGACGCCGGCCTTCTCGATCCAGCCGCGGATCGCGCCGAGGCCCGCCTCCAGCTCGCTGGTGAAGCCCATGATGTTGACGAGCGGCGCCCGCAGGTCGTGGGTGACGATGTAGGCGAAGCGCTGGATCTCGTCGTTGGCGCGGCCGAGATCGGCGGTGCGCTCGGCGACGCGCTGCTCCAGGCTGGCGTTGAGCGTCTCGACCTCCTGGCGGGCCGCGACGAGCTGGCGCGTGTAGGCGATCGCCATCCAGGCGGCGCCGCCGACCACGACGACGATGACGAGGGCGCCCAGGATCGTCACCCAGTACAGCGCCCCGATGGTCTTGGCCTGGCGCGCGACGGCGTCGCCGATGCGATCCTCGGCGCCCCGGATCAGGCGGTCGAAGATGCCGCGCGCCTCCTCCATCAGGAGGCGCCCGCGGTCCGACTTGACGATCGCCACCGCCTCGTCGCGCCGGCCGGATCGCACCAGCGCGATCGTCTCCTGCATCTCGGCGGTCTTTGCCGCGATGATTTCGCCCAGGCGGGCGACCGGGGCGGCGAGCGCCGGGTCGCCGGCGAGACGCTCGCGGACCCGCTCGATCTGGTCGGCGAGCTTGCGGCGCGCCTCCTCGTAGGGCGCGAGATACGGTTCCTCGGCGGTCAGCAGGAAGCCGCGCTGGCCGGTCTCGGTGTCCTGCAAAAGGCTGCGCAGGTCGACCAGCGCGGCGCGCTGCTGGCGCACCGCGACCGACAGGTCGGAATACACCCGGGTGTCGGCCACCAGCCACAGCGTGGTGACCACGATCGCGAGCAGGGCCGCCAGCCCGACCAGCAACGCGGCGACGGTCGAGCGGATCAGGGCGAGCTTGGAGATCGGCATGCGAGCGTTTTCGGCGGTCCGGCGCCGCCGAGACGGCAATCCCGGACATATAGGGTGTTCTACGCAGCGCGCCCAGCCCGGAGGGCCGGCGAAAACCGTGGCCCCGCCCCTTTTCAAGGCACGGCTAAGGCGTTGACGCTATTTTAATACCGGCGTCAGACGAGCGGCAGGTCGCGCAGCCGCAGGTCGAGCGCCGGGGCGAAGCCGAGCCGCAGCGGCTCGTCCGGGCCGATCGTGACCTTCTCGCGAAAGCCTTCCGGCCCCGGGCTGCGGTGGACGTGGGTGACGAGCCCGTCGGCCTCGATCACCAGGACCTCCCGGATCCCGAACGCCGCATAGAGCCGGGCCTTGCGACCGAGGTCGTAGACGAGGCTCGAGTCCGACACCTCGACGGCGGCCAGCGCCGTCTCGGCCGAGAGGTTGGCCAACCCGTCGGCACGGCGGAAGAAGACGAAGTCCGGCTCCAGGAAGGTGTCGGGATCGAGCCGAAAGGTGGTCTCCTGGGCGACAGCGAGATCACCGGGCAGGCGCGGCACCCAGTACAATGCGAGACTGACCTTGATCCGCTCGTGGCGGAGCCCCTTCGGGGACATCGGCACCACC
This sequence comes from Rhodoplanes sp. SY1, assembly GCF_046000175.1. Lineage (NCBI taxonomy): Bacteria > Pseudomonadati > Pseudomonadota > Alphaproteobacteria > Hyphomicrobiales > Nitrobacteraceae > Rhodoplanes > Rhodoplanes sp. SY1. The sequence goes on along the minus strand of NZ_JBEOMB010000019.1, from coordinate 5,634 downwards.
TCCCCGCCGATCAGCTCGAAGCGCTCGTCCTCGGCGATGACGCCGGCCTTCACCATCGCCTCGATCTCGGCGACGCTCCAGCGCCGGCGCATCAGGCCTTCGGCGGCCTGCGTCGTGAGCGGCAGATCGGGTGGGCGGAGAACCTCGTTCATGAGGTGATGCTAGCACGACGGGCAGCGGCCCGGAACGTCGCGCGCCACGCGCCGGCCACGGTGCCGCATCGCTGGCTTCACTCGGTCAGGCGCTCGGCGAACAGGTGCATGGTCTTGCGGTAGATGACCGAGCGGTTCCACTCGCGCATCACCTCGAAGTTCTGGGTGCCCTCGCCGAAAGGCGCGCCGGGCTGCCAGCCGTTGACCTTGAGGAGATTGGCCGTCGAGGCGAGCACGTCGGGCACGCTGTGGCGCAGGTCGACATGGCCGTTGCCGTCGTAGTCGACGCCGTACTTGATGTAGGAGGACGGCAGGAACTGGGTCTGGCCGAGCTCGCCCGCGAAGGCGCCGATCATGTCGCGCAGCGGCAGGTCGCCGCGCTGGACGATCTTCAGCGCCGCCATCAGCTCGCCCTGGAACAGCTCGGTGCGGCGGCAGTCGTGCGCCAGCGTCGCGATGGTGCGGATCACCGGCAGCTTGCCCATGTCGCCGGTGCCGTTGTCGCTCTCCAGCGTCCAGATCGCCATCAGGAGCTCCTTGGGCACCCCGAACTGGCGCTCGACGCGGCCGAGCAGCGCCGCGTGCTTCTGCAGCAGCGTGCGGGCGCGCTTGACGCGGGCCGGCACGACGCGGGTGGCGGCATACTCCTCGAAGCTCTTCTTGAAGGTGTAGCGCTGGCGGCGATCGAAGGCGAGGACGGCCGGATCGGCCGTGACGCCGGCGAAGGCCTGGTCGATCACGGCGCGCGACACGCCCTGCGCCTGCGCCTCGCGCCCGATCGCGGCCAGGAACGTGTCGAAGTCGCCGCCGCACTGCGCGGCGCGGGCGGGCGCCACGGCGAGAAGGCTCGCCAGGAGGAGACCGGAGAAAGCGACGAGACAGGCGCGCGCCGCGCGGCGCGCCATAGATTTCGCAAAGGCCATTCCGGTCCCCGTGTCGATCGATGCCGCGACGAGAGTGACACGCGGGTGCGGCGGGGAAAAGGCGGGGTCTCCGGGACGGTCCCGACGCCGCGGCCCGCCCCCTTGCGCCCGGGTCGCGGCAGATCCGCGGGCCGCCCCGCTGCTTGGCGGCGGATGATGTCCTAAGGTTTCGCTCGGGACGGCGGCGCGCCGCGCCGCCCCCCGCGAGGCGTCTCGAGCAACGGAGCCACCATGCCGAAGGGCTACTGGGTCACCACCTATCGTTCGATCAAGGATCCCGCCAAGGTCGCCGCCTATGCGGCGCTCGCCGGCCCGGTGATGACCGAGCACGGCTGCCGCTATCTGTGCCGCGGCCCGGCCGCCGTCGCGCACGAGCAGGGCGTCAAGGAGCGCGTCGTCGTCGGCGAGTTCCCGAGCCTCGCCGCCGCGATCGCCTGCCACGACAGCCCCGGATACCAGAAGGCGCTCAAGGTGCTGGCCGACGGCGCCGTGCGCGACATGCGCTTCGTCGAAGGGGTGGAGTGAGTCGAAGGCGTGGAGTGACATGACATCGCCGGAGCTTCGGGCGAGCACGCGCCCGAAGCTCCGCAGGCTGATCCATCGCGGCCGGCGCGGCCACCCGGTTGCCCGGTCGCGCTCCGGGAGTGCGTCCACTCAGCTGGTCGGCACCGCGCCGGCCCGGCCGTGCAGGGTCGCCGCGGCGAGCGCCGCGGTGGCGCGCTGCGACAGGTCGGCGAAGACCGGCACCGCCGCCTTGCCGGCCGGTCGCGGCCGATCGAACATCGGCAGCACGTGTCGCAGCGCCGCCTTCACGTCGATCCCGAGCCCCAGCGGGAACTCCGGATTGGTGCTGTGCCAGGCGCGCGGCACCGTGTAGTCGGCCTCCAGGTCGGGGCGGGAGTTCAACGCGCCGAACCAGTCCCACTGGCCGATCACGTCGAGGACCTGCCGGAACGGCGGCGGCATGCCGATCTTGGCGCTGACCGTGACGATGCGGAGGCGGCGGGCGAGCGCCGCCGTCAGCGCCTCCTGGTCGGGGTCGGTCGCCAGCGCATACAGCGCCTCGGAGATGACGAGGTTGCCCTTGGAATGGCCGATCAGCAGCGCGGGCTGGAAGCGCGGGTCGGACAAGAGCGCGACGACCGTGCGGGTGTCCTTGCTGGTGCGCGCCCACACGGCGCCGCTCGACAGCTCGGCGGCGTGCTCGGAGCGGGTGAACAGCTTGGTGGCCGCGTCGAGCGGCTCGAACAGATGACGGATGCTGTTCAGCGTGCCGAACCAGAAGTAGCCGCCGAGCGCCTCGGTCATCACGTCGGCGAGGCCGTAGCCGGAGACGACGGCGGCGACCGGCGCCTCCAGCACGTCGGCGACGTTGCGGGCGAAGGCCGCCGCGCCGAGCGCCGAGCTGCCGACGCCGGCGACCGCCAGGGCCGCGACCGGCACGCCGGCCGCGAAGAACGCCTCGGGCTCGAGGAACACCTGGAGCGCCCCCTGCCCGCTCGGCGGCACCAGCACGATCGCGCCCTCGCGCGCCAGCCAGAAGGCGAGGCGGGGCGTCTCCTCCGGCGTGATGGCGCCGACGTCGTAGAACGCCGCGTCGATCGCGGCGTTGCGGCGCTGGAGCGTGTCGAGAGCGATGGAGCGGACGGGATTGTCGGCGAATTTTTCCGGGAACGCGGCGGCGCGCCGCACCTGCACGCCGGCAAGCGTCGAAAGCGTCTGCATGCGGACCTCCCAGGATTGCAGCACCGCAGTGTCCTGCAATCTTGCGGTGCACACCAGCGGGGAGGCCACGCCGGGCGGCCGACGCGCGGCAATGTGATGAGGCGGAGGTGAGGGCGTGCAGGGGATGCGATGACGGGGCGTCGTCGCGGAGACGGGATTCTCGGATCGCGCGGTTTCGATGCGGGAGATTGTCAGGATCGAAGTTGGCCGCGAGAACGGACAGCAGCTCCACGAGCGTCGATGCGGCAACTCCCGAAGGCTTGCTGTTCTGCTGCGTCGCCTCGGCGGAGGCCTCGTGTCCCGGACGCGGCGTCGCCGAGATGAAGTTCACGCCGTCCGATAGCCTGCCGGCGACCACCTCGCCGCGCGCCTTGATCCAATCGGCCGCACGTTCGAGGTTCGTCTCGGTCGCGAGCTTGTCGTAGAGATCGTCGACCTGATCACGTTCGGCGTCGAGCGCCGCGCGGGCCGATGCGGCGACGATCGAATTCTGCTTCGCCAGCTCGTAGCCCGGAGGGAGCGGAGCGACATCCGGGGGCTTTCGGCGCGGCCGGGCTCGTCGCTCCCGGCCTTCGCTGCGTTCAGCCCGGGCTACGATGTCTCGCCCGGGGCAACTATGCTCAGCCCGGGCCGCGCCGTTCGGGGCCAGCCGCCTGCGAGCCTCGCTCAGTAGATCTCCAGGCAGGCGGCCTCGGGATCCGCGGCGAACGCGGCGATCGCTCCGGCATGGCGGCGCAGCAGAGCCTCGGTCGCGACGGTCGGCTGGTTGCCGGTGCGCAACCCAGATCACCTTGGGCGGCGGTCCCTCGAGCGCGGCCAGCTCGGCGAAGTCGGCGTCGAGGGAGACGAGAACGAACCCGTTCGCCTTCGCATGCTCCCAGACGCAACGATCATCCGCCTGCGCCAGGCCGAGCGCACCGACATGCTCGGAGCCGGGAAACAGGTCGGTGAGCAGCCGGCAGAGCTTGAACGACAGGTTCTGATCGAGCAGCAGCCTCATCGGGCGGCGGTCACGACGCGCCGCTCACGGTCGGCCGCATAGGCGAGTGCGGCGCGGATGTCCGCCTCGGTCAGCTCGGGGTAGTCGCTCAGGATCTCGGCATGCGACACGCCGGCGGCGAGCCATCCCAGAATGTCCGCCACGGCGATGCGCATGCCGCGGATGCACGGGCGTCCGCCGCGCTTGCCCGGCTCGATCGTCACGATGTCGCGGTAGGTGCCGGTCATCCCTCACGCTCCGCCGTCGTCCGCCTGGGCAAATACGGTCTCGCGCCGCCCCGGATCGACAACACGCTCTCGTCGGGTGGGCAAAACGAAGCGTGCCCACCGAAGCTCGTCACGCCCACCCGGACCGCGTGGGCACGGCGCGTGCCACGCCTTTGCCGACCCTACGGCCTGTCGCCGTGGCGGAATACGCTTCGCTATTCCGCCCTACCGCCGACGACGACCTGATCAGTTGTCCAGGAAGCTCCGCAGCTTCCGGCTCCGCGACGGGTGCTTGAGCTTGCGCAGCGCCTTGGCCTCGATCTGACGAATGCGTTCGCGCGTGACGGAGAACTGCTGGCCGACCTCTTCCAGCGTGTGGTCCGTGTTCATGCCGATGCCGAAGCGCATGCGCAGCACGCGCTCTTCACGCGGCGTGAGAGACGCCAGCACGCGCGTCGTCGTCTCGCGCAGGTTGCTCTGGATGGCCGCGTCGATCGGAAGAATCGCGTTCTTGTCCTCGATGAAGTCGCCGAGATGCGAATCCTCCTCGTCGCCGATCGGCGTTTCGAGCGAGATCGGCTCCTTGGCGATCTTGAGAACTTTTCGGACCTTCTCCAGCGGCATGCCGAGCTTCTCGGCGAGCTCCTCCGGGGTCGGCTCGCGGCCGATCTCGTGCAGCATCTGGCGGCTCGTGCGGACGATCTTGTTGATCGTCTCGATCATGTGGACCGGGATGCGGATGGTGCGCGCCTGGTCGGCGATCGAGCGGGTGATCGCCTGCCGGATCCACCATGTCGCGTAGGTCGAGAACTTGTAGCCGCGCCGGTACTCGAACTTGTCGACCGCCTTCATCAGGCCGATATTGCCCTCCTGGATCAGATCCAGGAACTGCAGGCCGCGGTTGGTGTACTTCTTGGCGATCGAGATGACGAGACGCAGGTTCGCCTCGACCATCTCCTTCTTGGCCTGACGCGCCTCGCGCTCGCCCTTCTGCACCATCTGGACGATGCGGCGGAACTCGAGGATCTCGAGGCCGGTCTCGGCGGCGAGGTTCTGGATGTCGCCGCGCATCTCCTTGATGCGGTCCTTCTCCTTGGCGACGAGGTTCTTCCAGCCGCGCGCCGACAGCTTCGACACGCGGTTGAGCCAGCGCGGATCGAGCTCGGAGCCCTGGTAGTTGCGCAGGAAGTCCTCGCGCTGCACGCCGTGGCTCTCGGCGAGCCGCATCAGGCGGCCCTCGTAGCCGACGAGGCGCTTGTTGATGTCGTAGAGCTGCTCGACCAGCGAGTCGATGCGGGCCTGGTTGAGGCGCAGCGACTTAACCTCGGCGATCAGCTCCTCCTTCAGCTTCTTGTACTTGCGCTCCTGGGCCGGGGAGAGCGATTCGTTCTTGAGCTTGGACTCGACGTTCTGGTCCTGGAGCCGGCGCAGCTTCTTGTAGGTGTCGGCGACGATGTCGAAGGTCTCGAGCACCTTGGGCTTCAGCTCGGCCTCGATGGCGGCGAGCGACATGGAGCCTTCCATGTCGTCCTCGTCCATCTCGGCGTCCGGCATCGGACCGTCGCCGCCCTCCTCGTCGTCGCCAGGGGCCGGGCGCTGCGGCGCGCGCGCCGCGGGCTTGGCGGCCG
>NZ_JBEOMB010000018.1:0-60025 GCF_046000175.1 Rhodoplanes sp. SY1 | reverse complement strand
GGATCGCCCGCGCCATGGGCTTCGACGGCAAGTGGTGCATCCACCCGGCCCAGATCGACACCGTCAACGCGACCTTCGTGCCGCCCGAGAAGGAGCTCGCCTGGGCGATCCGGGTGCTCGACGCCTGGCACGAGGCGAGCCGCCAGGGGCACGGCGCCATCAGCCTCGACGGCCGCATGGTCGACGTCGCCTCGATCCGCATGTCGCAGACGATCGTATCACGGGCAAGGCTTCGGTCGTGACTGCTGCAATTGTCGATTGCTACCTGATTGTCCTCCCGCCGCAGCCTGCTCCCTCCCCCCTTGTGGGGGAGGGGTGGGGAGGGGGGTAGCGGCACGGTGAAGTGCTTGCGTGTGTCGAATGGGGAGCCCGGTGATGGTGAAGGTGCTGGAGGGAATGCGCGTCGTCGAAGGGTCGGCGTTCGTGGCGGTGCCGTTCGCCGGGATGACGCTGGCGCAGCTCGGCGCCGATGTGATCCGGTTCGACCGCATCCGTGGCGGGCTCGACTATCACCGCTGGCCGGTGACCAAGGACAATCAGAGCCTGTTCTGGGCCGGGCTCAACAAGGGCAAGCGCTCGCTCGCCGTCGACATGTCGACGCCGCGCGGCCAGGAGATCGTCACCCGGCTGATCTGCGAGCCGGGACCGGACCGCGGCATGTTCCTCACCAATCTCCGGGTGCGCGGCTGGATGGACTACGACAACCTGCGCAAGCACCGGGAGGACCTGATCATGGTGTCGCTCTCCGGCGACCGTCACGGCGGCCCGGCCGTCGACTACACGGTGAACCCCGGTGTCGGCTTTCCCTCCGCCACCGGGCCGGAGGGCTCGCAGGACCCGGTCTGTCACGTGCTGCCGGCCTGGGATCTGATCACCGGCCAGAAGGCGGCGCTCGGCCTGATGGCGGCGGAGCGCCATCGCCGGCTCACCGGCAAGGGCCAGCTCGTCGAGCTCGCCCTAAAGGACGTCGCGCTGGCGACGCTCGGTCATCTCGGCATCATCGGCGAGGTGCAGGTCAACGGCTTCGACCGGCCGCGTTACGGCAACGCCCTCTACGGCGCCTACGGCCAGGACTTCGAGACCGCCGACGGCCGCCGGGTGATGATCGTCGCGCTCACCAATCGCCAGTGGGACGGGCTGCGCCACACCACGGGCCTGCACGAGGAGTTCGACGACCTTGGCGTGCGGCTCGGCCTGCGGCTGTCGCGCGAGGGCGACCGCTTCAAGGCCCGCAAGGAGATCACCGACATTCTGGCGCCCTGGTTCCGCGACCGCTGCGTCGAGGACTTTGCCGCCTCGCTCGACGAGCACGGCGTCACCTGGTCGGTGTTCCGCTCGTTCCGCCAGGTCACCGAGGAGGATCCGGACTGCTCGACCGCGAACCCGATGTTCACCCGGCTCGAGCAGCCCGGCATCGGCGAGTATCTGGTGCCCGGCACGCCGTTCAACTTCTCCGAGATCGAGCGCGAGCCGCCGCGCCGCGCCTCGCGGCTCGGCGAGCACACCGACCAGATCCTCTCCGAGATCGGCTATCCGGACCACGAGATCGCCTGGCTGCACGACCATCACATCGTCGCCGGCCCGAAGCGGTGAGGGCAGGGCCTCGGCGGACCTGATACGCGTCGGCCGTCGCACGCCCGACCGAGCGGAGAACCCCCGCATCGTCGGCGCTGTCGCCCTCCTTGTGGCGACGCGGCGCCCTCCGAGCACCATTCGGTCGCGCACCGGAACCGGTGCGCGGCAGCCGGCGTTCGCCCCGGTGAGCCGGCCCGCGGGCCGCACCCCGAGCGCCGGAGATCGCCATGGCCCAGCACCAGCAGCCCGCCCAGAAGCAGGATCAGCAGCCCGGTCGCGAAGCCGAGATGACGCCGCGGCCCGACTACGCCCCGCTGTTTCCCGGCGTCGGCAAGCTCGCCGGCCAGGTGGCGCTGATCACCGGCGGCGACAGCGGCATCGGGCGGGCCGTCGCTGTCGGCATGGCGAACGAGGGCGCCGACATCGCGATCGCCTATCTCGACGAGCACGATGACGCCGCCGAGACCAAGCGCGCTGTCGAGGCCGAGGGCCGGCGCTGCATCACGCTCGCCGGCGACATCGGCGATCCGCGGTTCTGCGCCGAGATCGTCGCCGAGACCGTGAAGACCTACGGCCGCCTCGACATCCTGGTCAACAACGCGGCCGAGCAGCACGTCACCGAGGACTTCACGCTGATCGACCCTGCCCAGGTCGAGCGCACCTTCCGCACCAACATCCTCGGCATGTTCTTCGTCACCAAGGAGGCGCTGAAGCATCTCGGCGAGGGCGCCTCGATCGTCAACACGACCTCGGTGACGGCCTACAAGGGCAACAAGACGCTGATCGACTACGCCTCGACGAAGGGCGCGATCGTCTCGTTCACGCGCTCGCTGGCGCAAGCGCTGGCCGAGAAGAGGATCCGCGTCAACGCGGTGGCGCCGGGGCCGATCTGGACGCCGCTGATCCCGGCGACGTTCGAGCCGGAGCGGGTCGAGCAGCACGGCGCCTCGGTCCCACTCGGCCGCGTCGGCCAGCCCAACGAGGTGGCGAGCTGCCACGTCTTCCTGGCGAGCCGGGAAGCTGCCTACATGACCGGCCAGGTGCTGCATCCGAACGGCGGAACGCCGGTCGACTCCTGAGCCCGCCGAAGGCGTCACGAACGCTGCCTGGAGTTTTACCGGTCGCGCTCATCCTTCGTTCAGGATGATCTCGGGCTAGACGTGACGTGGTAATTCTACGTGCTCATATATGAAAGCATCCCGTCGGCAGCGCCGAAACATTAACCCCAGCGCTCCGCGGTTCGAAATCATCGTATTCGGGACCGGGGTCATTAACTCTGCTTTCAGAGGTCGGGACTCTACTGGTCGCGGGTGGAATTTTACGGGTCGTGTACGGGCATGATGAGCGTTCCCTCCCTGATCGACGAGCTGGAGCGGACGCTGAGCGCGGGCTCCAGCGTGCAGCGCGCCGACATCCTGCGCCGCGTCAGTGATCTGTTCCTGCTCAACGTCGAGGCGTACACCGAAGACCATGTCGCCGTGTTCGACGACGTGATGCTGCATCTGATCGACAAGATCGAGCGCAGCGCGCTGATCCGCCTGTCGAAGCAGCTCGCGCCCGCCGCCAACGCCCCGATCCGCACCGTCCATTCGCTCGCCGAGCACGACGACATCGAGATCTCCGGGCCGCTGATCGAGCGCTCGAAGATCCTCTCCGACGACTTCCTGATCGAGCTCGCCAAGACCAAGAGCCAGGCCCATCTCGCCGCCATCGCGGGCCGCGAGACGCTGACCGAGCGGGTCACCGAGGTGCTGGTCGACCGCGGCGACGACGAGGTCACGCTCAAGGTCACGGGCAATCACGGCGCCCGCTTCTCGCGGCCGAGCATCATGAAGGTGGCCGAGAAGGCGCAGTCGGACGGCCGCCTGGCCGAGCAGTTCGTCGCCCGCTCCGACATTCCGCCGGACGTCTTCCAGCATCTGCTCCGCAAGGCCACCGAGGTGGTCAAGAACCGGCTCCTCAAGAACGCCGATTCCGACATGCGGGTGCGCATCACCAAGACGCTCGCCGACATCGCGACCGAGGTGGCGCGCGAGCGTGCGCAGGTCGACAAGGACAGCTATTCGCCCGGGACCGTGCTGCATCTCGACGCCGACCGGCTGAAGTCGAAGGTCGGCGAGCTGGCGCGCGCCGGCAAGCGCACCGAGACGATCGAGGCGCTCGCCGGGCTGAGCAAGCTGCCGGTGCCGACGGTGAAGAACCTGATGCGCCAGGGGGCGACCGACGGGCTCTTGATCCTGTGCAAGTCGATCGGGCTCGGCTGGCCCGACGCCAAGCGGGTGCTAGCCACCGTCGGCAACGTGTCCGGCGAGGCGGAGACCAAGAAGGCCTTCGAGCGCTACCTCGCGCTCACCGCCGACACGGCCAACCGGGTGGTGCGCTTCGTCAAGTCGTGCAAGGCGATCTCCAAGGCCGATTTCCAGCGCATGCTGTGACGGCCCGTGCCGCGGCGAGAGCTGCCGTGATAGAAGGGCAGGGCCTGCTGCCGGCTTCCACCGGCCGTGCGACGACCCCGGTTCCGCTGCCCACCGTTCTGCTGCCATGACGCTCTGCTTCGCCTACGGATCCAACATAAGCCGCGCGCTGATGCGCCGGCGCTGCCCGACCGCCCGCGAGATCGGCGTCGGCGTGCTCGACGGCCATGCCGTGATCGTCAACGACGACGGCTACGCCACCGTGGTGCCGGCCGCCGGCGGCCGGGTCGAAGGGGTGCTCTGGCGCCTCGGACCGCGCGACCGCGCCGCCCTCAATGCCTACGAGCGCACCGACATCGGCCTCTATCGGGCCGTGACGTTGCCGGTGCGGCTCGCCCGCCGGCGCGTCCCGGCGCTGGTCTATGTCGCGCGCTCGCGCCGCGCCGGAAAGCCGCGGCCCGGCTACATGGCCCTGGTGGTCGGTGCCGCCCGCGAGGTCGGTCTCTCGGCGGCCCATGTGGCGGCGCTCGCCCGCATGGCGCCGGCGGGCCTTTCGGGCGCCCGGGGGCGCGAGATCGGAGAGATCGCGTGAACGAGCCCGGCACCGTCGTCCTGCACCTCCTGGTGCGCGGCCGCGTCCAGGGCGTCGGCTATCGCGGCTGGAGCGAGCACGAAGCGACCCGCCTCGGCCTCGAGGGCTGGGTGCGCAACCGGGTCGGCGGCGCCGTCGAGATCGTCGTCGCCGGGCCGGCCGAGCCGGTCGAGGCCTTCGTCGCGGCATGCCGGCGCGGCCCGTTCCGGGCCCGTGTCGACGACATCGCGATCGACCAGGCGACGGCCCGCGAGCTCGAGCACCGCCGCCCGGGCGAGCGGTTTTCCGTGCTGTCGACGATGTGAGACAGGAGCGATCCTGTTTCCAGCCCTCGCTCTGCAGTCCTCATGGTGGGAGCGATCCGAAGGATCGCGTCTCGAACCATGTGGCCGAGACCGTGGCCGCCCCCGCCCTTCGAGACGCCGCCTTCGGCGGCTCCTCGGGACGAGGGCGGAGCAGTCTCAATCCCCGTGGTCGCGCGCCGGCTGAAACACCTCGGGCGGCGGGCCGGGCCGGGGGCGGACCGGGCCGAACACCGCCTCGAACGACGCCTTCAAAAGCGTGTCGACCTCCGGCATCTCGACCAGGTGGCCGAGATCGACCAGGCTGGTGACGCCGTAACGCGGGTCGGCGATGCCGCACGGCACGATGCCGGAGAAATGCGAGAGGTCCGGGTCGACGTTGAGGCTGATGCCGTGCAGGCTCACCCAGCGCTTCAGCCGCACCCCGATGGCGGCGATCTTGTCCTCGCGGCCTTCGCCCCGCTCCGGCCGCGCCACCCAGACGCCGACCCGGCCGTCGCGCGTCTCGCCGCGGATGTTGAGCCGCGCCAGCGTGCCGATGATCCACGCCTCCAGCGACGCCACGAACCAGCGCACGTCGGGCTTCCGCCTCCGCAGGTCGAGCATCACATAGGCCACCCGCTGGCCGGGGCCGTGATAGGTGAGCTGGCCGCCGCGCCCGGCCGTGTGGACGGGGAAGCGGCTATCCAAAAGATCCTCGGCCCGCGTGCTGGTGCCGGCCGTGTAGAGGGGCGGGTGCTCGATCAGCCAGACCAGCTCGGGCGCCGTGCCGGCCGCGATCGCGGCGGCGCGCGCCTCCATGACGGCGAGCGCCTGCGCGTACTCCACCGGCGCGTCGGCGATGCGCCACTCGACCGGCGCGAGCGAGGAGGGGCGCGCCGCATCCGCGGCCGGCGCGTCGGGAGCGATGCTGATCACGTCCTGACCGGACCTCTTATCTCGAAGGCTTCTACTGGCCGTGTATATCGCGCCGGACGGCCTCTGTTTCCAGCCCGTATCCGGGCCGGAACGCCTCGTGCCGTCGATTCAATCCCAGATTGGTGCTGCCCGGACCGGACGACGAGCGATCCGGGAGGGCGCGGCGTTGTCAAGGCGCCGTGCGGCGGGCCTTGCCACCCTTTCGCGCGAGGCTCCTGATCGCGTCTCCGACGAGATCCCGAAGCCACCGGTGGCCGGGATCGCGCTCGTGGCGCCGATGCCAGAGCTGGACGAAGCTCAGCTCCGGCACCCGCACCGGAACCGGGATCGGGAACGCGACGAGTCCGGCCGAGCCGGGCAGCAGTCCGACCAGCCGTCGACGTGAATGTGCGATCAGATCGGTGCCGCGCACCAGCGCCGGCACCGCGATGTAGTGCGAGACCGTCGCCATCACCCGGCGATCCAGGCCCATGGCGGCGAGGATCGTGTCGATCTGGATGCCCGAGTCGAGGTTCGGTGCGACCGTGACGTGCGGGCAGGCGAGATAGGACTGCTCGTCCATGCGGCCGCGCCGGAGCAGCGGATGACGACGATCGGCGACGCACACCAGCCTGTCGCGGTACAGCTCCTGAGACTGGATCTCCGCCGGCACCTCCGGGAACACGCCGACCGCGAGATCCACCTCGTCCTCGGCGATGCGCGTGCAGGTGGCGCGCGGGCCGGACGTGCTCACGACGAGATCGACACCCGGCGCCTGTTCCCTGAGACGCCGCACGATCGTCGGCAGCACCTCGATGCTCATCGCGTCGCTCATCGACAGCGAGAACGAGCGGCGCGTGGTCGCCGGATCGAACGCGGCCCTGGCCGTCAGCACCGAATGGATGTCGGACAGCACGTCGCGAACCGGCTGGATCAGCTCCAGCGCGACTTCTGTCGGCTGCATGCCGTGCGGACCGCGCGTCAGCACCGGATCACCGAACAAGATCCTCAGGCGTCGCAAGGCATGGCTCAGCGCGGATTGCGTCACGCCGAGCTTGTCGGCGGCTCGGGTCACGTTGCGCTCGGCGATCAGCACATCGAACGCGACCAGCAGATTGAGATCGACCGACCGAAGATTCATGACGCACCGCACAAATGAATCGCATTCATTGCGTCATGACCATTACATGAATTCCCGTCCTGACAAAGCACGGCTAGCCTCGCTTCCGGAAACGCTCTCGCCCCTCGAGTCTGACCCCCGAACGCTGCGCCGTCCCGGCCAACAAGACCGCTTCAGGAGTAGACCATGCTGACGCCCGCCCCCGTGGGGGACCGCGCGCGACTGGACGACATCGTCGCCCGCATCGAACGCCTGCCCATCTCCACCTGGCACGTGAAGGCGCGTGTCGTCATCGGCACCGCGACCTTCTTCGACGCCTTCGACGCGCTGGCGATCGCCTTCGTGCTGCCGGTGCTGGCGCCACTGTGGAAGCTGTCGTCGCCACAAATCGGCTTGATGATCTCGGTCGGCTATCTCGGCCAGCTCGTCGGCGCGCTCGCCTTCGGCTGGCTGGCGCAGCGCCACGGTCGCGTGAAAGCGATGATCTGGGCCGTGCTCCTGTTCGCCACCATGAGCCTCGCCTGCGCGTTCGCCTGGAGCTACGAGTCGCTGCTGGTGTTCCGCACCCTGCAGGGGCTCGGCCTCGGCGGCGAGGTGCCGATCGCCGCCGTCTACATCAGCGAGATCGCCAAGGCGAAGGGGCGCGGCCGCTTCGTGCTGCTCTACGAGGTGATCTTCCCGGTGGGTCTCGTCGCCTCCGGCCTGCTCGGGCGCTGGATCGTGCCGCATCTCGGCTGGCATTACATGTTCCTGATCGGCGCCATCCCGGCCATCCTGGTCGTGTTCATGCAGCGCATCCTGCCGGAATCGCCGCGCTGGCTCGCCACCCGTGGTCGCTTGGACGAGGCCGAGCAGGCGCTCGCCTATATCGAGCGCGCGACCGAGAAGGCGACCGGCGCGCCGCTTCCGCCTCCCGGGCCGGTCGCGGCGTCGCACGACAAGCCGGCGTCCTGGAGCGACCTGTTCGGCCCACGCTATCTGCGCCGGACGCTCGTGGTGTGGACGATCTGGTTCTCGGCCTACCTGATCACCTACGGGCTGACGGTCTGGCTGCCGACCATCTACCGCACCGTCTTCAACCTGCCGCTCGCCGACGCGCTGCAGTACGGCCTGATCACCCAGGTGGTCGGCCTGTGCGGGACGCTCACCTGCGCGCTCAGCATCGACCGGCTCGGCCGCCGGCCGTGGTTCGCGCTCGCCTTCGCCGGCGCCGCGACGGCGCTGTGCGCCCTCTGGCTGATCGGCGCCGGCACCCCGGTCCGCGTCCTCGTTCTCGTCAGCACCGCGTTCTTCTTCTCCTCGGTCCTGTCGATCGGCGTCTACCTCTACACGCCGGAGCTCTATCCGACCCGCGCCCGCGCCATCGCGGTCTCCACCGCCACGGCATGGCTGCGGTTCGCCTCGATGATCGGGCCGAGCATCGTGGGCGCCATGATCGGCATCGGGCTCGAGGCCGTGTTCCTCGCCTTCGGCCTCGTCGCCGCGTTGGCGGCCGTGATCACGGCGGTCTTCGCCATCGAGACCAAGGGCCGCGTGCTGGAGGAGATCTCGCCCTGACCGCGCCCGTGCTTTCACCTCGATCCGACACCATCCTCAGGACCAGACCCATGACGACAAGAAAGACCGTCGGCGACCACCTCTACGTGGCGACGCTGCTGCCCTACGACCGGCACATGAAGATCGACGAGGCCGCCTATCGCCGCTTCCTGCGCCACTTCCTCGACAACGAGCGCTTCGTGAGGATGGGCGGCGGCCTGTGCATCAACCCGGAGGCGGGCGAGATCTTCTACCTCACCCGCGCCGAGAAGCGTCGCGTGCTGGAGATCGCCCAGGAGGAGAACAACGGCAAGGTGCCGCTGATCGCCGGCACCTGGGCGCTCACCACCGAGGAGACGGTGGAGACCGCCAAGGACTGCAAGGCCCTCGGCGTCGACGGCATCTTCGTCACGCCGCCCGGCGGCGCCCAGGACGTCACCTCGTGCTGGGACGCCGACGGCTATCCGGAAATCTGGCTCGACCAGATCGTCGCGCAGGACCGCGCCGTCGATTTGCCGATCGTCACGCATCCGGTCGGCGGCGCCAAGCCGCCGTTCTATCCGGGCCTGCCGCTCGGCGCGACGCTGCGGATCTGCCGCGAGGTGCCCAACATCGTCGGCTGGAAGATGACCTACATGTACGACGGCTTCCGGCTGATCGCGAAGGGCCTGCGCTCGCTCGACCGGCACGTCGCGATCATGGGCGCGCTGGCGTCGCGCTGGCACGAGTACAAGGCGACCGGCCTGTTCGACGGCACGCTGTCGGGATTCTGGAACTTCGCGCTCGAGCCGATGATGGATCACCTCGAAGCGTGGGACCGCAACGACGTCGTGAAGGCCCGCGAGATCTGGGACGGCGGCCTCTCCGAGCTGCACGACTATGTCGCCGACATGGGCCGCCTGCACATCCGCTACAAGACCGCGACCTGGATCGCCGGGCTGATCCCGAACCCGTTCATGCGCGCGCCGATGCCGAAGCCGAGCCGGGCCGAGATCGAGACCCTGCACCGCCTGCTCTCGCGGGTCGGCGTCCCGGTGATCGACATCGCGGAGACCCGGGCGGTCGCGTGATCTGGGCAGGCGTCGTTATCAGACGTTTGCAGAGTTCGTCATTCCGGGGCGCGCCGAAGGCGCGAACCCGGAATCCAGCGGCGAACTCCGTCTTCCGAGCTGGATTCCGGGTTCGGCGCTACGCGCCGCCCCGGAATGACCCGTGATGTAAAGTCCGCGTCGGCGCCCACGACGACCACCGAGTGCCTTTCGTCTACTCCTACTCGGCGGCCTGGCCGGCGGCCCAGCCGACGGCGGCCGCGCCCTTGAGGCCGAGGATCTGCCGGGCCTCGGTCGGTGTCGCCACCGGGATGCTCAGCGCCGCCGCGATCGTCATGATGCGCTCGACCTGCTCGGCGCTCGACTTCGCCAGGACCTTCGGGGCGAGATAGAGATTGTCTTCCAGGCCGACCCGGACGTTGCCGCCCATGCCCATGGCGGTCGCCATCATCGGGAGCTGGGCGCGACCCGCCGCGGAGAGCGACCAGGTGAAGTTCTTCTCGCCGATCATCCGGCAGGCCGACTCGTGCAGGAACACGAGGTTCGCAACGTTCGCCTGCATGCCGCCCAGGATGCCGAGCACGAACTGCAGATGGATCGGCGCCTTCAGCACGCCGGTCGTGAGCAGGAACTGCACGTTGGACAGCATGCCGGCGTCGTAGACCTCGAGCTCCGGCTTGGTGCCGGCCGCGGTCATGAAGGTGGCGAACTCGGCGAGTGTTTTAAAAGTGTTCGGGAAGATCCAGTCGTCGGTCGCCCGGATGAACGGCACCTCCCAGTCGTGCTTCGGCTCCTTCAGCTTGTCGGCGAGCGGATGGAACGCGAAGTTCATCGAACCGGTGTTGAGCGAGGCGAGCTCGGGCTTCAGGAGCGCGACCGAGCGTGCCCGGTCGGCGACCGTCATCTCCTTCGAGCCGCCCGTCGTGATGCAGATCGGCGCGTCGGTGCGGGCGCTGATCTTCTTGACGATCTCCTCGTAGAGCGTCGGGTCGGCGGAGGGCTTGCCGGTCCCGGGGTCGCGCGCGTGAACGTGGACGATCGCGGCGCCGGCCTTCGCGGCCGCGACGGCGTCGTTGGCGATCTCGTCCGGCGTCACCGGCAGATAGGGCGACATGCTCGGCGTGTGCACCGACCCGGTGACGGCCGCCGTGATGATCAGTTTCGACATTGAGAGTCCTTCGGTTCGGGGATGAGACGTGTGGTCGGGGGGGGGCCGCGGGCGGTCTCACCTCTCCCCGCGCGGCGGGGAGAGGGAACGGCGGCGCGTGCCGCTAGTCTCGGGCTTTCTTCAGGTGATCGACGACGCGCTTCTTCAGCGCGGCCTGCGCCTCGGGCGTCCAGCGGCGGAAGCCTTCGCCCGATTTCATGCCGAGGCGGCCTTCCTTCACCAGCGCTTCGAGATACGGCGACGGACCCGGCCGCGCCTCGATGGCCGGCAGCACAGTCTGGTGGATCGCCAGCGTCAGGTCGGTGCCGACGAGATCGGCGTTCTCCAGCGGACCGAGCACGGCGAGGCGGCGGCCGAAGCTCGCCTTGATCACCGTGTCGACCGTCTCGGCGTCGCAGATGCCGTGCTCGACCAGCGACACCGCCTCGCGCCACAAGGCATGTTGAAGCCGGTTGCCGACGAAGCCCGGGACGTCCTTCTTGACGTGCACGGGCGTCTTGCCGGCCTGCGCGTGCAAGTCCATCGTGAACGCGATGGTGGCCTCCGACGTCCACTCGGTGCCGATCACCTCGACGAGCGGCACCAGGAAGGGCGGGTTCCACCAATGCGTCCCGACGGCGCGCTCGCGCCGCGTCAGGTTCCGCATGATCTCGGTGATCGGGATCACCGAGGTGTTGCTGGCGAGGATTGCGGTGGCCGGCGCTGCAGCTTCGACCGCGGCGAACAGCTCGCGCTTGAGCGCAAGATTCTCGGACGCCGCCTCGACGACGAAGTCGGCGTCACGGACCGCCTCGGCCAGGCTCTCGACCGGGCGGATGCGCCGCACGGCCGAGACGTCCTCGCCGAGGTCGATCAGGTTCGCCTCGACGCGGGAGAGCGCGCTCGCCAGCGTTGGCGCGTGGGCGTCCGTGATCGTGACGCTGTGTCCGGCGAGGGCGAACACCTGGGCGATGCCGTGCCCCATCATGCCGGCACCGATGACGGCGACGCGCACCGATTTCGCTGGCGCGAGCGGTGTCCCGGTCGTGCTCATGGGTCAGCCCGCCGTGTAGCCGCCGTCGGCGTAGAGGATGTGCCCGGTGTAGAAGTCGGACGCCGCCGAGGCGAGGAAGAGCAGGGGGCCGGCGAGGTCGGAGGGCTCGCCGAGACGGCCCTTCGGCACGCGGGCCAGGAACGCCGGGCGGACGCCGCGCGCCTTCTCGGTGTCCTCGTACATCCACGCCGTCAGGGCCGAACGGAAGACCGTCGGAGCGATGGCGTTGACCGTGATGCCGGTCGGTCCGAGCTCGCAGCCCAGCGCCTTGGTGATGCCGTCGACGGCGGACTTCGAGGCGCAGTAGGCCGTATAACCGGCCGGGTGGCCGAGGAGGCCGCGGGCCGACGACATCAGGATGATCTTGCCGCCGTCGCCCTGCGCCAGCATCTGCCGCGATGCCGAGCGTGCCATCAGCCACGACTGGGTGACGTTGGCGTCCATGACGTCCTCGAAGCGGTCGGGCGTCATGTCCCCGATCTTGGCGACGTCGTTCTTGCCGGAGCCGACCACCAGGATGTCGAGCCGGCCGAAGGTCTCGACCGCGGCGGCGACGATGGCGTCGCAGTTCTTCTCGTTGCCGGGGCGCAGCCCCACCACCTTCACCTCGGCGCCGAGCGCCCTGCACGCGTCCGCCACCTTGTCGAGCTCGGCAGCGTTGCCGGCGGCGATCACCAGCTTCGCGCCGGCGCCGGCCAGCACCTTGGCGGCGAGCGCGCCGAACGCCCCCGAGGCGCCGGTGACGATCGCGGTCTTGCCGCGCACGTCGAACAGCGACAGCGGGTTCTTCAGGAAGTCCTCGGACATGATGCGTCCTCCATGGACGACGCTCCCGGCGGGGAGCACGGATCGCCGCAGACGGAGCCCGACGGCGCATTCGCGCGCCGCCAGGCCTCCGCCGCCGCGACGTCTCTGATCAGCTCAACCCTTGGGGGCGGCGACCGCCACCAGGATGGTGCAGACCTCGTTGCCGCGATTGACGATCTCGCGGCTCTCGTCGGGCGCGATCGTGCAGGCGTCCATCGGCTTCAGCACCGTCTCCTTGCCGTCGACGATGACGGTCAGCTCGCCCGCCAGCACGAAGTAGACCTTCTCGGGCGGCGAGGCGTCGGGACCGGCGCCGCCGCCGGGGAGGAAGTGCGAGATGCCGACCACCACGCCGGTGGTGCCGCCCGCCTCGGCGCCGAACACCCGCAGCGGCATGCAGCCGCGGTGGTTCGGCGCGTCGTAGGTCTTCAGCTCGGAGAAGCGACGGACCTGCATCAGAAGCGCTCCCCGGACTCGATGCGGTACGTGCCCTTGGGGTCTGCCATCGCGACCAGGCGGATGATGCAGCCGTCGCCGCGCTCCCAGCGCCACGGGAACATGGCGAAGGTGCAGCGCCGCCCGGTGACCTTGTCGATCTCGCCGCCGACGTTCTCGATGCCGAGGATGCCGTTCGTGAACAGGAGCCGGTGCACCGGCTCCCACTCCGGATGGTCGTCCTTCCAGTCGCGCCCGCCGGACCACTTCTTGTACTCGGCGGCGAGGTGCGGATGGATCGGGCCGTTGCGGTGCGGGCCGATGGCGGTGGCGAGCGGATGGTCGTTCGCCTGGGTGTCGTGGCCGACCACCTTCACCTTCTTCTCGACGAACCATTCGCCGGCCGACTTCACGAAGCCGGGCGACAGGCAGAAGTACTCCTCGCTGTCCTCGTACTTCTCGTGCCAGCCGGTGTTGACGATGACGACGTCGCGCGGGCGCACCAGCTTGCCGGCGGCCTTCTCGAGGTCGTCGTAGCCGATCGGCTCCCACTGCTTCTTGGGGATCGAGACGACGATGCCCGAGCCGAAGAAGTGCGGCAGCGGCACCTCGTCCATGAACGGCGTTCCCTCGACGACGTGGGCCGGCGCGTCGATGTGGGTGGTGTGGTGCATGCTCGTCGTGATGCGCTGCGACAGCACGCCCGACTTCGCCATGTAGTGGATGCGCTCGATCTGGACGTCCTGGAAGTACGGCCAGTTCGGCTTCTGCAGGCCGAACGGATGGGAGAGGTCGTAGAACTCGAGTCCCATCGTGTTCTCGAGATTGCCTTCCATCGTCACGCCCCGGATCACCGGCATTGCTCGTCTCCTGTGTGAGAGTTGGACATCGTAATGGCCCGCAATGTGAGACGTCTGTACTGCATGGTGGTCGTTCGGGTCAACGCACGACGTCATGCAGCCGCGGCGCGGCAGCTCGCCGCGGGGCGCAGCCGGCGTCTCGGCGAACGGCGGGCAGGGCGCGACCGAAAATCACAGAAGCGATTGACGGGCGGCGCTTTCGCGACATGGACCGGCGACGATGTCGCGGCCCCGGGCGCGCGTCGATGTACCGGCATATGGAACTGACGTAACTCTACTTAAGTAGTCGTCCTGGGGACGGCCGCGCGCCGTCGGCACCGAGACGGCCGATGAAATCGCGATCTGCGACCCCGCGAACAGCAGCGACGCAGAGAGTCGTGCGAAACGCGACGCGATCTGATCAGATGCGATCGGTGCTTCCGGCGGCCGTGCGAGAACCGATCCCACCTGTCCTGCTGTACGGTACAGTCGAGCACGTCGAAGTGCGGATACGTGTTCATGCGGAGGAACGTGAATGGTCGGCTCCACCGGCCGAGCGACCCGGTCATGCCGCACCGCACATGCCTCGAAAGAACAATCTGATAAGAACAATCGATGGCACGACGAACCCTCCTTGGTGCGCTGCGGTCGCTGCATCGCAAACAAGTTCGTGGTCTCGTCGCGGCCGAACTCGTCTTGCTGAAAAAACCACTATCTGATACGGCCGAACCGTAATGTAGGACACTGCGGAGGCTGGTCCCGGCCCGCAATCCCTTCCGGACCTCCGCTCCGACCGACGAACGACGGACAAACGGAGCTTCCCTTTGGTCAAGAAGATCGCTCTCGAAGAGCACGCTCTCTGCCCGAGCCTCGCCGAGTATTGGCACCCCACCGTGGCTGACGTCCCGGCGGTGGTGCGGGACCGCCTCCTCGATGCGCTGACCGATTTCGGCGATCGCCGGCTCGCGTCGATGGACCGGGCCGGCATCGCCAAGTCGGTGATCGGCATCGCCGGACCCGGCGTACAGGTGGAGACCGACACGGCCCGCGCCATCGCCAAGGCGAAGGCCTCGAACGACTTCCTGGCGACCGAGGTCGCCAAGCAGCCGAGCCGCTACGCCGGTTTCGCGCATCTGCCGCTGCAGGATGCGGCGGCGGCCGCCGACGAGCTGCAGCGGTGCGTCGAGCAACTCGGGTTCCGCGGCGCCATGGTGAACGGCCACACGCTCGGCCGTTATCTCGACGATCCCGCCTACGCGCCGTTCTGGGAGCGGGCCGCGGCGCTGAACACCTGGATTTATCTCCACCCGGCCGATCCGGTCGCCACCATGCCGTCGCTCGCGGGCACCTACGGGCTCAAGCGCGCCACCTGGGAGTGGGGCGTCGAGACCGGCACGCATGCCCTGCGGCTGGTCTTCGGCGGCGTGTTCGACCGCCATCCGGGCGCCCGCCTGATGCTCGGCCATCTCGGCGAGACGCTGCCCTATCTGCTGTGGCGGCTCGACAGTCGCGCGCAACTGTACGGCGTGACGCTGCCGCAGCCGCCGTCCTTCTACATCAAGCGCAACATCGCGGTGACGACCTCGGGCATGTGCTCGGCCGAGCCGCTCGCCTGCGCGCTCGCCGCGCTCGGCAACGACCGGGTCTGCTTCGCCTCCGACCACCCGTTCGAGGATGCCGGCGAGGCCTGTCATTTCCTCGATGCGGTCGCGCTGCCCGAGGAGGTCCGCGTCGCGGTCGCCTCCGGCAACGCCGCGACGCTGCTCGGCCTCGCCTGATCACGCCCTCGCACCCAGGATCAAGACCATGCTCAAGAATCCGTGGTGGGTCGTCGTCGGTGCCGTGCTCGGCCTGCTGGTCGGCAACGGTGCCATCATGCACTTCACGTTCGGCGTGCTCCTGAAGCCGATCGGCGAGGAGTTCGGCTGGAGCCGCGGCACCGTCTCGATGGCGATGGTGATCGGCCTCGTCTGCACCGGCCTGATGACGCCGCTCGTCGGCATTCTCGTCGACCGCTACGGCATCCGTCGCGTCGCGCTGCCGTTCATCACCTTGTTCGCCCTGATCGTCGCGGCCGCCTCGCTCACGCCGGCCGTGCCGGCCGTGTTCATCGCCATCTACGGTCTGATGGGGCTGGCCGCCGCCGGGCAGACGCCGCTGATCTACTCGAAGTCGATCGTCGCGACCTTCGACGACCGGCGCGGCCTCGCCCTCGGCATCGCCATGGCGGGCGTCGGCCTCGGCGTCGCGCTGGTGCCGCAGTTCACCCAGGCGCTGATCGGCGTCGTCGGCTGGCGCGGCGCCTATGTCGGGCTCGGCATCATCACGGTGCTGTTCGCCGTGCCGGCCGTCGCCTTCCTGGTGCGCGAGCCGGATCGTGCGCTCGCCGCCGCGACCGGCGAGGCCCCTAAGGTGCTGCCGGGCCTGACCGGCCGCGAGGCGCTCAAGACCCGATACTTCTGGCTCCTCGTCGTGCCGTTCTTCGCGCTCGCCGCGGCCGCCAACGGGACCATCACGCATGTCGTGCCGCTGCTCACCGACCGCGGCGTCTCCCCACAGATGGCGACGACGGCGCTCTCGATGGCCGGGCTCTCGCTGATCGCCGGGCGTCTGCTCGCCGGCTGGCTGCTCGATCGCATGTTCGCGCCCTACGTGGCGGTGGTGTTCATCGTCACGCCGCTGCTCGGCATCATGCTCCTGATGTCGACCCACGACACGACGATGGCCACGGTCGCCACGGTCCTGATGGGGCTCGGCATCGGCGCCGAGGTCGACCTGATCGCCTTCTTCATCTCGCGCTACCTCGGCCTGCGCAGCTTCGGCGAGATCTACGGTTACCTGTTCGCCATCTTCATGCTGGCGAACGGCATCGGCCCGTTCGTCATGGGCGTCAGCTTCGACAAGGCGGGCTCCTACGTTCCGGTGCTGTGGGTCTTCGCCGGCGGGCTCGTCCTCGCCGCGGTGCTGATCCTGATGATGGGACCCTACATCTATCCGTCCAAGCAGGACCTCGCCCGGCGCAAGCTCGCCGCGCAGGAGGCCTGACGCGCTTTCGGAGGGCCGGCCATTCTGCCGGCCCTCCGGCACACGGCCTCGGGACAGCCTCGTGGCCGTCTCTCCCCCACGTGATCCCGTACACACGGCCGGATCGTGATCCGATCGTCGGTTCCGCGCGCCTTGGTTACGCGCGCAGCCGAGCCCGGGTCGTCGCCCCGTGCCGCCATCGCCGCGGAACCACGCGGGTCTGTTCTCGCGACCTGGAGTGCAACACGATGACGATCGAGACCGGAACGGTGGCCCCGGCGACCAGCGCCACCAGCAGTGGACTTCCCGTCAAATGGCGGGTCCTGATCAGCGGCTTCATGAGCTACGCGTTCGATGCGCTGGACTTCATGATCCTCGCGATGTCGCTGCCCCTGATCATCAAGGAGCTCGACATCACCATGGCGGACGCCGGCCTGCTCGGGACGGCGACTCTGCTCGGCGTCGGCATCTCGTCGGTCGCCATGGGCTGGTTCGCCGACAACTACGGTCGCAAGACCGCCCTGATGGTCGGCATCGCGATCTTCGGCCTGTTCACGGCGGCGATCGGTCTCGCCCAGGGCTATTACTCGATCATGGTGCTGCGCTTCATCGCCGGCCTGGGTCTCGGCGGCATCTGGGGCGTCATCGCCGCCTATATCAGCGAGACCTGGCCGTCGCATCAGAGCGGGCGAGCCGCGTCCTTCGTGTTCTCGTCCTGGCCGATCGGCTTCGGCTCGGCGGCGCTGCTGGCCGGCTTCATCCTGCCGCGTTACGGCTGGCGGGTGCTGTTCTTCTGCGGCGCCGTCGCGCTGGTCGCGGTCGCCTACACGTATTTCTTCGTGCCGGAATCGGAGACCTGGAAGAAGGCCAAGGCGGAGCGCGAGGCCGGCGGTGGCGCCAGGGCCTCGGTCGGCATCGGCGAGATCTTCGCGCCCGAGGTCCTGCGCTACACCATCGTCGGCACCCTGTCGGCGAGCTTCGCGCTGATCGCCTACTGGGGCGTCAACACCTGGGTGCCGACCTTCCTGGTGAAGGAGCGCGGCATGGCGATCGGCGACATGTCGATGTTCATCGTCATGCTGAACGTCGGCATGTTCCTCGGTTATCAGCTGTTCGGGTTCCTGGCCGACAAGATCGGCGGCAAGAACGCGCTGATCCTCAACTTCATCGGCGCCACCGTGATGGTTCCGATCTACGCCTTCGCCGAGAGCACGAAGCTGCTGTTCTGGCTCGGTCCGGTGATGGCGCTGTTCTTCTCCTATGCGGGAATCTTCGGCTCCTACTTCGCCAAGCTCTATCCGTTGCGGATCAGGAGCCTCGGCTCCGGCTTCTGCTTCGACGTCGGCCGGGGCATCTCGGCCTTCGCGCCGTTCCTGCTCGGCCAGATCGCCGCGCATTACAGCCTGGCGGTCGGCATCTCGCTGTGCGGCGCGAGCTTCGCGCTCGCCGGCCTGATGGTGCTGCTGCTGCCCGATACCCGAAAGCGTGCGGTCGAGGCCTGAGGGCAGGGCGCCCGGGCTCGTCGACCAAGAGCGAGAAGGCCGCTCACGAGCGGCCTTCTTTCCGTGAGCCTTGCTGCCTGATGCCCGGAGGACGCGAGGTCCCGAGGTCGCGGTGCGGTCGCGCTCAGGCGGCCGCCGCCTCGAGCTGGCTCTCCACCGCGTGCTTGGTCGCGAGCAGGCGCTCGGCGATTGCGGCCTCGTGGTCCTTGAAGCGCTGGGCCGGGACCGGCACCGAGATCGCAACGTAATTGCCGAGCGTGTCACGCAGCACCACCCCGGCCGCGCAGACGCCGACCGTGTGCTCCTCGCGATCGAAGGCGACCCCGGTGCGGCGGACGCGGCGCAGGTCCTGCACCAGGCTGTCGAGGCTCGTCAGCGTGTGCGGGGTGCGGGCCGGGTAGGAGCGGCCGATGAGCTGCTCGATCGCGTCGTTGCCGAGCTGGGCCAGATAGGCCTTGCCGTTCGCCGTGCAATAGAGCGGGAACGTCTCGCCGACCGCCGAGACGGTGCGCAGCCGCTGCGAGCCGACCACCTGGTCGATGAACACCATGCCGTCGCGCCTGACGGCGGCGAGGTCGACGGTCTCGCGCAGCTCGTTCGACAGGCGGAGCAGATAGGGGCGGCACAGCGAGACGAAGTCGCTCTGCACCGAGGCGGCGAGCCGCAGCAGCGTCGGCCCGAGCCGCACCCGGCCGTTCGGCGAGGCGGCGATCAGCAGCTTCTCGGCTTCGAGCGCGGCGACGATGCGCTGCACGGTCGAGCGCGCGAGATCGACCCGCTGCGCGATCTGTCCGAGGCTCAACCCGGCCGGCTGATCCTCCAGGGCGCGCAGAATGGCGGCCGCACGGGTGATGACCTGAACGGGCCCACGTTCGCCGTTCGGAGCGTCCTCGCGGGTCTTCATCGCTGAAAAATCCTGTACGCTCCGACCGTTCTCCCGGTGGAGTAGTCGGCTCACAATACGGTACAGATAACGATCGTGCAATTTGTGCGCTCGCCGGGCACGCCTGCGTCGATGGAATGGCTTCGCCCGGTCGGCCCCCGAGAGGGGGTAGACCGTGAGCGTCCCGACCGGGAGGTCGGAGCTGCCCGGTGACCATGCAGGGTCATCGACCGGCTCGCGGACACGACGCGCAAGGGCCTGCGCCAGTCGCACGGGCTGATGCTGAACGATCGCTACGATCTCGACATCCGTCGTGACTAATCACGAGGTGCATGCGGAGCGCGGCGAGATCGTCGCGTCGTGGCCGTCCGTCGGCTCGCTGCGACGGAGGTCGCGCTTCCCGTCGTCGGCGAGCTCGAGAGGCAGGACAGAAGCTCGCGATCGAGCGGCTAGGCGGCCGCCGACGTCTCTGGCGCAGCGGCCGCGGCATCGTCTTCCGTGGACTTCTGGGTCACTTTCGCGATCGCCTGCTGGACTCGACTCACGACCTTGTTGAGGTCGTCGATCAGCACCCGCAATTCGACGTCGGCCTCGTGAAACTTCGAATCCTGCTCGTCCATGCTCTGCACTCGTCGGGCGTCCTCGCGGACGGAACCTGATCCGCA
Source organism: Rhodoplanes sp. SY1 (assembly GCF_046000175.1). Lineage (NCBI taxonomy): Bacteria > Pseudomonadati > Pseudomonadota > Alphaproteobacteria > Hyphomicrobiales > Nitrobacteraceae > Rhodoplanes > Rhodoplanes sp. SY1. Next base: position 40,184 of record NZ_JBEOMB010000018.1, on the reverse strand, counting down.
AGGTGGAGCGAGACGGTTAACAGTTTCCGAACACGGCGCACCCGTCGGCAGTGCGGCGCGCGGCAGGTCGCTGCAGCTCTGCTCTGCACGGCGCCGCGCCGGGGCGCGCCGGTCTCATGAACCACGCGGTGCGGTCGCATCACGAGACTGCACTTGCGCACCTGGTGTCGGAGCGGCATCTCGGTGGACACCTGCGTCGGGCCGGCGGGCGTCGCCGAAGCCGGGGAGGCGCTCGGCGGCGGCGGACAGGAGATCGGCCCGCATCCCGGAACGCCCGCGAGGATGTCGATGCGCCCTCGTTAAGCACTTCCTAACCATAACCGTGATGTTCTCTCGGCCGGGGAGAACGTGCTGGGGGAATGACGCGGTGGCCACGCTCGACACTGTTTCGCTCGACATTGCGGTGGTGCTCGGCTCGACCGTGATGCCGGTCCATCAGGTGCTGCGGCTCGGCCGCGGCGCCATCATCGAGCTGGACAGCAAGGAGAACGACTCCGTCAAGATCCTCGTCAACAACCATCCCGTCGCCGAGGGCGCCGTGGTGGTCTCGGGCAGCCGCATCGGGGTCGAGGTCCGCCGCATGCTGCCGCGCTCGCCCGAATACAGATAGGCCGCCGCAGCAGCGCGCCGCCACCCGGTATGACGGGATGTCGCCGGCACCGGGATTCGGTGCCGCTTGCGACCCGCAGCAGACCATCATCCATCGACCGATCCGGAGTGCCGGCTCGAGCGCCGCGCCGGGGCACGCTGGCACTAGCACCGGCATCAGCAGGCGCGTTCGCGCTTCGCGCGGGCACGGCCGCGTTCACGGCCGCGCCGAAGCAGGGGAGCGGTCACGGTCGGCGCCCCGGAGGCTCCGTGCCGAAAACGCCGTCGGCCTCCGGCAGCCGCCAGCGCCGTCCGCATCGATTGTCCAGGATCTTGCTTCGCATTGTTGAAGCCGGCTCCGAAGGCCGGCCGCGAAGACTGGTGCGGTCGAGAGGACTCGAACCTCCACGGGTCGCCCCACTAGCACCTCAAGCTAGCGCGTCTACCAGTTCCGCCACGACCGCATCAGGGAATATCGATGCCGGCCGGTGACGGCGCGGGCATCGAGGCGACGGCGAGGGTGTAACAAATCGATGATGCCGCGACAAGGCCGCCGAAGGCCCGAAAAACGGGATTTCAGGGCCGCGTTGCGGACCCGTGGGGGGGGGGGCCGAATCCGACGGCGGGTCGAATCGTCCGGCCGCGCCCGGCCGGACGATTCGACGGCGCACCGATGTCGCCCGGCGTGCGCCGTCAGCTCCGCCGGCCGCCGGCGCGGCTCGCCCAATGGGCGCGGCGGCCGTGGCGATGATGGGCGTGATGGCGGCGGCCGCCGCCATGGGCGAAGCGCAGGCCGTGCTCGCTGCCGCCCCAGCTGATGTGGACGTGGTGGACGCGGCCGTAGTCGGTCGTGTAGCCGCCGCTCCACCCCTGCAGCATGCCGTAGATGCAGCCCGGATTGCCGCGCATGTCGACGGCCCGCCCGGAGGCGTGCAGCGACAGTCGGCCGGTGCCGGCGACCCGGGTGTGGCGAACCGCGCTGATCACCCGGGCCCCGCAGGCGGCCGAGATGGCGGCGACCTTTTCGGCGAGCGGCGCGACGAGGCCGCCCAGCCGCGGCGTGCGCGCGCCGTCGGCCGGGCGAACGGTCACGGACGGGGTCGGGCCTCCGGCGACGCCGGCGCTCGCGCCGGTCCAGCCGTTCGGGGCGAGGGCGGGAGCGTAGGCATAGGCGCGCAGCGCCCGGGCACGCTGCCACCCGCGGCGCACCTTGCGCGCGTCGACGCGGTGCCGATGGGCGCGGCTGGAACGGGCGTGATGGGCGTGCCCGTGATGGGTGAGGACATGATGGGTGAGGACATGGGCCGCATGGGAGCTGCGCGCCTTGGCGGGCCGCGCCGTCGCGACCGCCGGCACGGCGACGACCAGGGCGGCGAGGAGCGCGACGTGATGAAGCTTCTTCATGGAGGGGCCTCGATGATGGCCGCCGCCAGCCGCAGCCGTCCCGGTCCGCAGGGGACAATGGGACGGATCGGCCGGACTCCGGACCCGTTGGGGTCGGACGGCGCCAAGTCGAACGTTGTTCTTGAATGCAGATCGCAGGAGCGCGGTCCGCATCGGCGGGACGACCGATCGTCTTCGTCAGATGACGAGCGTCGATCGGCGCGGATTACTGCCCCATGAGGCGGTCGTTTCTTGACGAGAATCTGACCATTCCGCGAATCGCGATCACGTGCGGTTAACAAATGTTTCCATGAGCGACGAAGAATGCCGCGATAAGCACCGCTGAAGTCGAAGAATCACGGTCCGGGTCGGCATGGTCGTATCGGGCTGGCCGACCAAAAAAGCACGAGCCGGGCGGATGGCCGCCCGGCTCGGATCGAAGCGATCAGCGTACGGCGCTCAGAGCCGCGGCATAGCCGAGGTCGAGAACGGCCAGCGGCCGAGCAGGCCGCGCGGGGCGGCGCCGGTCGGCTCCGGCGCGGGCAGGGGCGGCGCTGCCGTGGTCGGCGGCGGCACGGGAGTGAGCGACACCGGCGTCGTCGCCGGTGCATGCGCCGACGGGGCACGCGCACCGGCCGGCGGCTTCAAGGCGGCCAGCCGCGAGCCGAGCGGCCGCGCCTCGCCGGGGCCGAACACCGGGACGGGCGGCAGCAGGGCCGCATGGCCGGCCGTGCCGAGCACCGGGCTCGCCGGGGCGAAGTCCTGGTCGTGGCCGAAGCTCCCCATGCTCGGGACCGGCAGGGCGACCGGCTGGGACGCGGCGCGGCTCGCCGCCGCGTCGTCGAAGTGGCGCGGCCACACCGGCTCGGGCGGCAGCGGCACCGCGTGAGCGGGGGCCCGGAAGCTGCGCATCCGCGAGCGCGCCAGCACCGGCGCCGGGCCGAGCGCGTCGATGAACCCGACGCTCCTCGGGTCGTAGGTCGGCAGGATCGGGTCGGCGAGCAGCGTCTCGATGGTGAAGGCGGGCGTCGGCCAGGAGCCGCCGTTGCCGCCGTTGCCGCCGTTGCCGCCGCCGCCCGCGCCGCGACGGCCCATCCACTGCTCGGGCAAGGTGGCGGTCTTCGGCAGGTCGGGACTCGCCGGGACCACGTGGACGATCTTGTAGCCGCGCGCCTTGAGGGTCCGCAGCAGGCCGGGCAGGGCCAGCACGGTGGCCGGCTGGATGTCGTGCAGGAGCAGCATGCCACGGCCGCGCGCCTCGATGCGCTCGAGCGCCCGCTTCATCACCTCGTCGCCCGGGATGTGCTTCCAGTCGTCGGCCGGATAGTCGGCGCTCCAGGTCATCAGGCCGCGCGAGACGAGCAGGCGCTCCACCTCGTCGCGGCGCAGGAGGCCCGGGATGCGGAAGAACGGCGCCACCGCGGCGCGGTCGCCGAGCGCCGCCGCCGTGTTGGCGATGCCGCCCTCGATCTCCGCCTCGGCCTGGGCGATCGGCATCTTGTGGAAGGTGAGGGGATGGCTGTTGCTGTGGGTGCCGATCGTGTGCCCCTCGGCCTGCATCCGGCGCACGATGCTCGGATAGGCATGCGCCATCTTGCCGACCAGGAAATACGTCACCTTCACGCATTCCGACGCCAGGATGTCGAGAACCCGGTTGGAGTAGGGCGGGATCGGCCCGTCGTCGAAGGTGATCACCACCTCCTTGGGCTCCAGCGGCAGCGTCTCGCGATACTGCATCACGCCGACGCGGGCGTGCTCCATCGGGTCGACCACCAGGGTGCGGCTGGTGCCGAGCGCGTTCGGATTGCCCGGACAGGCGGACGGCGCCGGCGGAGGCGGCGTGTCGGCGGCGCGCGAAGGTGTGGCGGCCGCAGCGAGCAGCAGCGACAGCACAACCGACGATGCGATCAACGACGGACCACTCGCGCACGACCGGCGCATGACCTGCCCCTTCCCCCGATCACTCGGAATGCCAACACTTTTTTCCATAGTCTCGCGCGATTGGTAACCGGGAAAAGGGTAAAATATCGTGTACAGATGATGAAATCGTGGCCGTGTGCCCTCGCCGCATCAACGCCGGGCGGTGGCCGTGCGGAGCGGCGGCGGGGCCACGTGGACGACCCGAAAGCCGCGTGATTTCAGAGCCCTGAGAAAAGCCGGCAGCATCTGGACGGTCTGCAGCCGCGGATCGTGGAAGAGCAGGATGCCGCCCCGGGAGGCCTCCAGGCGGGCGAGCACCAGGTCGAGCTGCTGGCCCGGCGCCATGTCGGTCCAGTCGCTCGCCCAGAGATCCGCACCGAACACGACGATGCCGCGCTGGTGCAGCCGATCGAGCAGGGCGGGCGTCGAGGCGAAGCCGGGGAAGCGGAAGAACGGCACCGTCGGCCGCTCGCTCGGGCGGCCGTGCAGGGCCGTCTCCACGGCGGCGATGCCGTGATCGATCTCGCGCTCGGCCGCCGTCGTCGACATCCGGTCGAGCAGCGGATGCGCGAAGGTGTGATGCGCGACCGTGTGGCCCTCGGCGGCGATCCGGCGCAAGAGGGCCGGGTGGGCGAGGGCGTGCTTGCCGAGCACGAAGAAGCTCGCCCGCACGCATTCGCGCGCCAGCGTGTCGAGCACCCGGTCGGTGCGGCCGGGGCGCGGCCCGTCGTCGAAGGTGAGCACCACCTCCATGTCGGCGAGCGGCAGCGTGCCGGCGAAATGCTTGCGGCCGACTCGCGGCGTGGCGGCCGGGTCGACGGTGAGGACGCGCGCGGTGCCGAGCGCGTCGCTGCGGCCCGGCACGCCGTCTCGGCCTTCGCCGCGGGCGCGGCGAGCAGCGCCGCGAATGCGGTCACGAGCATCGCCGTCACGAGCATCGTCGTGACGCGCCTCGTCGTCACGCGCCTCGTCGCGACCGTCGTCGTGACCATCGGGCCGGGCCGAATCATCCGCAGGATCCGCACTCTCGGGATGCGGATCGTCCGCAGCCTGGACAGGGCGTGCCACGCGGATGTGGCGAGGACGGGGCAGTCGTTCGGGGCCGTCATCGTGCCGTCGCAGGTGATTTGCCACCTCGGAAACGCCCGCGTAAAAGCCGGACCGGGGCGCGTGGCCGAGCGCCCGTCCCGATCGTGAGAATCGAGATGCCGAACCAGCCCGAGACGAGCACCGAGGCGGGAGACGTCGTGCTGCGCGACGAGGACGGCGCGATCGAGGCCGGCTTCGTGGCGCGGGTGACGTCGGCGATCGAGGCGGAAGACGCCGATGCGCTGCGGCATCTCGTCGGCGACCTGCACGAGGCCGATGTCGGCGACCTGATCGAGGCGCTCGATCCCGACCTGCGGCCGCGCCTGATCGCGCTGCTGGGCGCCGACTTCGACTTCACGGCGCTGGTCGAGGTCGACGACGCGGTCCGCGAGGAGATCCTCGAGGAGCTCGCGCCCGAGGCGGTCGCCGAGGGCGTGCGCGACCTCGATTCCGACGACGCCGTCTACATCCTGGAAGACCTGCCGAAGGACGAGCAGGACGAGATCCTCGAGCAGCTCCCCTCGCTCGACCGCCGCGCGCTCGAGCGCAGCCTGCAGTACCCGGAGAACTCCGCCGGACGCCGCATGCAGTCCGAGTACGTGGCGGTGCCGCCGTCTTGGACGGTCGGCCACACGATCGACTTCCTGCGCGACAACGAGGAGCTGCCGGAGCGCTTCTTCGAGATCCATGTCGTCGACGCCGACTACAAGCTGCTCGGCGCCGTCGCGCTCGACACGCTGCTGCGCACCCGCCGGCCGACGCCGGTCGCCGAGCTGATGGACGCCGGCCGTCGCCGCGTCCACGCCACCGACGATCTCGAGGAGGTGGCTCGGCTGTTCGAGCGCTACAACCTGATCGCCGCCCCGGTGGTCGACGACGGCGACCGTCTCGTCGGCGTCGTCACGGTCGACGACGTCGTCGACGTGATCGAGGAGGAGGCCGAGAAGGACATCAAGGCGCTCGGCGGCGTCGGCGGCGACGAGGAGCTGTCCGATTCGGTGTGGACGATCGCCCGCGGCCGCTTCAACTGGCTGCTGGTCAATCTCGCGACGGCGTTCCTCGCCTCCTCGGTGCTCGGCCTCTTCGAGGGCGAGCTGGAGAAGATGGTGGCGCTCGCCGTGCTCGCCCCGATCGTCGCCAGCCAAGGCGGCAATGCCGCGACCCAGACCATGACGGTCGCCGTACGGGCGCTCGCCACGCGCGAGCTGCACGACGGCAACGCGGCCCGCATCGTGCTGCGCGAGGTGCTGGTCGGTGTCGTCAACGGCCTCGCCTTCGCGGTGATCACCGGCGTCGCCGCGGCGGCCTGGTTCAGGACCGTCGATCTCGGTGTCGTGATCGGGCTCGCGATGATCTGCAATCTGGTCGCGGCCGCGCTCGGGGGTATACTGGTTCCGCTGGTGGTCGAGAGGTTCCGACTCGACCCCGCCGTGTCCTCCGGCGTGTTCGTCACGACGATCACCGACGTCGTCGGCTTCTTCTCTTTCCTGGGTATTGCGAGCCTGTGGTTCGGTTTGAAGTGAATGTCGAGCGGTCGGACGAAAAGTTCCGTGCGAATCCGGTTTTCGACCTTTGCTGACCAAGTATTAACTCCCATTCTGCTACGAACGGGACGAAAAGTCCGCCGAAGGTGGCTTCATGGGTCCCGCTGACAGCAGCGGCGAAGGCAGAGCGAAGAATTCGGACCAGCACGCCGCCGAAGTGCCGCGAGCGCCGACCCCGCGTGCCTGGGCCGGAGCCGCGCGACCGGTATCCGGCTCGGTCCTGGCGCTCGCCGCCGCGCTCGCCTGCGGGCTCGTCTCCGTCGCCGCCGTTCTCTACCTCGTCGTCCGCCCGGACGATTCCGCCGCGGTCGAGCGGGCGCGGGCGAGTGTCTCCCGGACGTTCGGCGAGTTCCGCAGCGTCTTCGGCGACGCCGCCCTGCAGCGCGCCCGGGCGATCTCCGCCACCGGCGCGGCCGACGTCATCCCGGTCGACATCGAGCAGCACCTCGCGCCGGGCGGACTGCCGCAGCTTCGCCACCGTTGGGCCTATCTGGTCCGCCGCGACGGCTCGCTCGCGGCGGCACATCCGGCGGGCGTCCGGAACGTGCCCCAGCCCGTCGTTTCGTACATCGCGACATTCAAGCCGGCCGAAGGATCGGCACGCGACGTGTTGCGCTCGGACGCGGCGCTGATCGACCGCGCCGTGCCGGTACAGACCGAGGTCCTGCTGATCGAGCAGCAGCCTGCCGTGGTCGCCGTCGTGCCGGTCGGCGCCGGGTCGCCCGGCGCGGCCGAGCTGACCCTCGTGCTCGCCGCGCCGATCGGCGGACCGATCGTCGACGCCATGGGGGCGATGGCGGGGGTACGCGGGCTGCGCTTCGACACCGAGCCGGGCCAGGCGTCCGGTCCGCTTCATTCGCAGACCGATTCGCGCGGCCGCATCGTCGGCTGGTTCGGCTGGGAGATGCCGGACGACGCCGGAAATCCCGCCTGGCTGTGGCTGCTGCCGGTGTTCGGCGGCGCCGCCTTCCTCGGCTTCGCCGGCCTGTCGCTCGTCCAGATCCGGCGCGCCGCGGGCGGGCTGGAGCAGATCGAGGTCGAGCTGCGCCGCATCGCCCAGGAGGATCCGCTCACCGGCATGCCGAACCGGCGCAAGATCATCGCCGCGCTCGGCAGCGCCTTGAAGAACCGGGGCGCCGACGAGAGCATCGCCTTCGTCTGCCTCGACCTCGACTCGTTCAAGGAGATCAACGAGGTCCTGGGGCACGACATCGGCGACCGGCTGATCGCCGAGGCGTCCGAGCGGCTGCGTGCCGTGCTGCCCGAGGCGGCCGAGATCGGCCGCATCGACGGCGACGAGTTCGCCGTGGTCATGGCGGTCCGCAACGGGGCCGTGGCGATCGACGCGGCGAACGCCTGCGCGCGCCGCCTCGCCGCACCGTTCCACATCCGCGACCAGACCATCAACGTCACCGCGAGCGTCGGGCTCGCGCTGGCGCCGCGCGACGGCGAGAGCGCCCACGAGCTGATCCGCCGCGCCGACCTCGCGGCTCGCGCCGCCAAGAAGGCCGGCCGCGGCCGCATCCTGGCGTTCCATCACGGGCTCGAGGACGAGATCAACGAGCGCCGCTTCATCGAGCAGGAGCTGCGCCTCGCGCTCGCCGAGAACGGACTGACCGTCGCCTATCAGCCGATCGTCGCCGGCGACGGGCTGCGCATGGTCGGCGCCGAGGCGCTGGTGCGCTGGAAGCACGCGGTGCGCGGCAACATCCCGCCCGGCGTCTTCGTGCCGGTCGCCGAGCAGGCCGGCCTGATGATCGATCTCGGCGAGCTCGTGCTGCGCCGCGCGCTCGCCGACGCGCGCGACTGGCCGGAGCTGTTCATCGCCATCAACCTGTCGCCGATCCAGGTGCGCGACCGCGGCCTGGTGCGGGCCGTGGCGAGCGCGCTCGCCGACTCCGGCATCGATCCGTCGCGGGTGGTGCTGGAGATCACCGAGGGCGTCCTCATCGACAACCCGGAGGACGCCAAGCAGCGTCTGAAGGAGCTGCGGGCGCTCGGTGTCAAGATCGCCCTCGACGACTTCGGCTCCGGCTATTCGAGCCTCAGCTATCTGCGCCGGCTGCCGATCGACAAGCTCAAGATCGACAAGGAGTTCGTCGCGCCGCTCGGCCGCTCCGCCAATGGCGGCGTGATCCTCCAGGCGATCGTCGCGCTCGGCCGGGCGCTCGGGCTCTCCGTCCTGGCCGAGGGCGTCGAGACCGAGGAGCAGCGCCTGCTGCTGCGGCTCGCCGGCTGCGACGAGATGCAGGGTTACCTGTTCGCCCGCCCGATGCCGGCCGCCGCCTTCCGCGAGATGATGGGTCGCGGTCTCGTCCTGCCCGGCACCGCCCTCGGCGACGGCGACGATCTCGTCAACGGCGTCGATCCCTGAACCGGAGCCGGGCTGCCCTTCGCGAGCGGCGCTTGCGTCGCGGTGCTGTTCCGGACACGCTCGTCTGCCGGCCGACGTCGTCGGCCGATGCCCGCGACCCGCACGCCAGTGCGGATCCTCGAAAACGATCGCGGGCGGATCATCATGGGGAGCGACGCATGCAGACCGTGGAGGCGAACGGGGCCCGGATCCCGGTGATCGGGCTCGGGACCATGACCCTGAAGGGGGAGACCTGCGTCGAGATCGTCGACGCCGCCCTCCGGCTCGGTTACCGGCATCTCGACACCGCGCAGATGTACGGCAACGAGGCCGAGGTGGGGCAGGGGCTGAAGGCCTCGGGCCTCGCCCGCGACGACGTCTTCGTCACCACCAAGGTGTGGCACGCCAATCTGGCGCCGGGGGACTTCGAGCGAACCTTCGAGGAGAGCCTGAAGAAGCTCGATCTCGCCTTCGTCGATCTCCTGCTGATCCACTGGCCGAACGCCGCCGTGCCGATGGCCGACATGATCGGCGCGCTCTGCAAGGTCGCGACGGACAAGCGCGCCCGCCACGTCGGGATCGCCAACTTCACGGTCGGCATGGTGGAGGAGGCGGTGCGGCTCGCCACCGTGCCGCTGGTGACCAACCAGGTCGAGGTGCATCCCTACATCGACCAGCGCCGGCTGATCGAGACCTGCCGCACGCATGGCCTGTCGGTGACGGCCTACTGCCCGCTCGCCCGCGGCGGCGTCCCGTCCGACCCGGTGCTGCAGCGCATCGGCGCCGCCCACGGCAAGAGCGCCTCGCAGGTGGCGCTGCGCTGGCTCGTCCAGCAGGGTATCGTCGCCATCCCGCGCACCGCCAATCGCGACCGCCTCGCCGAGAACCTCGCGGTCTTCGATTTCGATCTCTCGGCGCAGGACATGGCCGACATCGCCGCTCTGCGGAAGCCGAACGGCCGGCTGGTGAGCCCGCCTCACGCGCCGAAGTGGGACACGTGATCCGATCCGTTAACCGCTCGCCGTTATAATCTCTGCAGGGGCGCTCCGTGGGACGGGGCGCCGGAGAGGACGGAATGGAGTACGTCACTGCCAACGGCGCCACCATCCCGGCGATCGGGCTCGGCACCTGGGAGCTCAAGGGCCGGGTCTGCGCCCGCACGGTCGAGCAGGCTTTGCGGTCCGGCTACAAGCTGATCGACACGGCCGAGGTCTACGAGAACGAGCGCGAGGTCGGAGAGGGCATCCGCGGCTCCGGCCTCAAGCGCGCCGACGTCTTCGTCACGACGAAGATCTGGCCCGATCACCTGGCGCCGCGCGAGCTCGAGCGCGCCGCCAAGGGGAGCCTCGCGCGGCTGAGGCTCTCCGAGGTGGACCTCCTGCTGATCCACTGGCCGAACCCGCGCATCCCCCTCTCCGAGACGATCGGGGCGCTGTGCAAGATGAAGCAGGTCGGCTTCGCGCGGAACATCGGCGTGTCGAACTTTCCGGTCGCGCTGCTCGACGAGGCCGTGAAGCACGCGAGCGAGCCGCTCGCCGTCAACCAGATCGAATGGCACCCGCATCTCGACCAGACCAAGGTGGTGGAGGCCTGCCGACGGCACGGCATGGCCGTCACGGCGTTCAGCCCGATGGCGCGCGGCGCCGTGTTCTCCGAGCAGGTGATGCGCGAGATCGCGGCGGCGCACGGCAAGAGCCCGGCCCAGGTGAGCCTGCGCTACATCATGCAGGCGGGCGGCATCCCGATCCCGCGCGCCGCGCGGCTCGATCTCCTCACCGAGAACCTCGCCGTGTTCGACTTCGTCCTCTCCGAGGACGAGATGGCCGCGATCCGTGGCCTCGCCCGCCCGAACGGCCGCATCGTCACCTGGAGCGGCGCGCCGAAGTGGGACTGAGGCGGCCGGCGTCGCTTTCACCGGGAGTCGCGTTCACCGGGATAGGGGCCTGCGTGCCGCGCCGGTTGACAAGCCGGCCGGCGAGGTCGATCCACGGCCACTCGTGACGAACAGTTCGCCGCGGCCCGCGCGCGATCGCGATCCCGTTCTCCGTCCTCACCCTGAGGAGGCCGCGCAGCGGCCGTCTCGAAGGGCGAGGACGGCCCCCCGACCAGCATCGGGGAGCCCCGATTTCGGACGTGACGCGCGCCCATCGGGGAGCGACGGGTGGGGCCGCATGGTTCGAGACGCGCCCTTCGGGCGCTCCTCGCCATGAGGGGACAGGCCTTGTGCGCGAGCACGCGGCGATGATGATGGTCGTGTGATGTGATGAGCCTGCAGAACGAGACCGCCCTGGTGCTGTTCTCCGGCGGCCAGGATTCGACCGTCTGTCTCGCCTGGGCGCTGGCGCGCTTTTCGCGCGTCGAGACGGTCGGCTTCGCCTATGGCCAGCGCCACGCCGTCGAGCTGCAGGTGCGGCCGCGCATCCGCATGCAGATGGCGGCCCTCGACCCCGCCTGGGGCGAACGGCTCGGTCCCGACCACCTGATCCCGCTCGACGCGCTCGGCGCCGTGTCCGAGACGGCGCTGACCCGCGACGTGGCGATCGAGGTCGCCGAGGACGGCCTGCCGACCACCTTCGTGCCCGGCCGCAACCTCGTCTTCCTTACCTTCGCGGGGGCGCTCGCCTATCGGCGCGGCGCCCGCCACCTCGTCGCCGGCATGTGCGAGACCGATTACTCGGGATACCCGGACTGCCGCGACGACACCATCAAGGCCATGCAGGTCGCCCTCAACCTCGGCACGCAGCGCCGCTTCGTCATCCACACGCCGCTGATGTGGATCGACAAGGCGCAGACCTTCGCGCTCGCGGAGGAGCTCGGCGGGGTGCCGTTCGTCGACCTGCTTCTCGAAGAGACCCACACCTGCTATGTGGGCGACCGCTCGGTCCGTCACCCCTGGGGCTATGGCTGTGGCACGTGCCCGGCCTGCCGGCTGCGGGCCGCGGGCTTCTCGCAATGGATGTCTGCTCGCCGATGTTGACCCCCGATCTTCGCCGACGCTCGGAAGGGCTCGTTTTCCTTGTCCTTTTCGCCCTCACGATTCCGGCCGCCAACTGGCTGATCCAGCATGCGGGCACGACCTGCGTGCCGCGCGGGCCGTGCCTGGTGCCGGTGCTGCCGGGTCTTTCGGCGCCCTCCGGCGTGCTGATGGTCGGCGTCGCCCTGGTGCTGCGCGACCTCGTCCAGCGCCGGCTCGGCGTGCTGGTGGCGGCCGTCGCCGTGCTGGTCGGGGCGCTGCTGTCGGCCTTCCTGGCGCCGCCGGCTCTGGTGATCGCCTCGGCGGCCGCCTTCCTGGTCTCCGAGATGGCGGATCTCGCCGTCTACACGCCGCTGGCGCGCCGCCGCATGGTGACGGCCGTGCTCGCCTCCGGCCTGGTCGGCCTCGTCGTCGACTCGCTCCTGTTCCTGTGGCTCGCCTTCGGGTCGCTCGACTTCTTGGCCGGCCAGGTGGTCGGCAAGGCCTGGATGGTGCTCTTGTCGATCCCGTTCATGCTGTGGCTGCGCCGGCGCGACGAGCGCCTGGGGCTGATGGCGGCGTGAGTCTCTCGGCCGTCATTCCGGGGCGCGCCGGAGGCGCGAACCCGGAATCCAGCGGCGGGCTCGGTGTTCGTGTCTGGATTCCGGGGTCGCCGCTGCGCGGCGCCCCGGAATGACCCCCAAGAAGGTGGAAACCCCAATGTTCGCGGCGCTCTACGACATCCTGAAGAAGGTGACGACCGCCACCGTCACCACCATGCTGCTCAAGAAGGGCATTCGCCGCTGCTGGATGGCTGGGCCGAAGCCGCTGGTCGGCGGCGGCGAGCGCCTGGTCGGCCCTGCCTTCACGCTGCGCTTCGTGCCGGCCCGCGAGGATCTGGCGACGCCGGAGAGCTGGTCGAAGCCGATCTCGACCCGCGGCGCCATCGAGGCGATGCCGGAGAGCTGCATCGTCGTCGCCGACGCCATGGGCATCACCTCGGCCGGCATCTTCGGCGACATCCTGTGCGCCCGGATGAAGAAGCGGAATGTCACGGCGCTGGTCACCGACGGCGTCATGCGCGACTTGACCGGCGTGCTGGCGAGCGGCCTGCCGGTGTGGTGCGCCGGCGTCGCCGCGCCGGCCTCGGTCAACGGGCTCACCTTCGTCAACTGGCAGGAGCCGATCGGCTGCGGCGGCGTCGCGATCTTCCCGGACGACGTGATCGTGGTCGACGACGACGGCGCCGTGGTGATCCCCAAGGACCTGGTCGAGTACGTCGCCCACGAGGGCGCCGAGCACGAGCTCTACGAGTCGTGGGTGTTCACCGAGGTGGAGCGCGGCGTGGCGCTGCCCGGCCTCTATCCGCCCAACGACGAGGCCAAGGCCCGCTACGCCGCCTGGCGGCAGAGCCGGAGCTGAAGCGCAGCCGAGCCGGCGGTGCCGAGGGCGCCGCCGGGCAGCGCGGGCAGGGAGCGCTGTCGATGTTCTTTCCGGTCTCCAAACTGCTCGGCTTCTTCGCGCTGCCGTCCAACGCCGTCATGGTGCTGGGCCTTCTCGGCCTCGTCCTGATGGTGACGCGCTTCGCGCGGCTCGGGCGGGGTCTCGTAGTGGCGAGCCTCGTCCTGCTCGCCATTTTCGGCTGGTCGCCGCTCGGCAACGCCCTGATGGTGCCGCTGGAGGAGCGGTTCCCGCCCTTCCGCGACGACGGGCGGCCGATCGCCGGCATCGTGATTCTGGGCGGGGCCACCACGCCGGACGTCGCGGCGGCGCGCGACGCGGTCGTGCTCAACGAGGCGGCCGAGCGAATGACGGCCGCTGCCGCGCTGGCGCTCCGGCACCCGGAGGCGCGGGTGATCCATTCGGGCGGCGACGCGAGCTTCGTGTTCGGCGGCGGCAACGAATCCGATTCGGCGCTTCGCCTGCTGCGCGATCTCGGCCTGCCGGTCGACCGGCTGGCGCCCGAGGACCGGTCGCGCAACACGGTCGAGAACGCCGTGTTCACGAAGGCGATCGCGCAGCCGAAGCCGGGCGAGCGCTGGCTGCTCGTCACCTCGGCCTACCACGTGCCGCGCTCGATCGGCGTGTTCCGGCAGGCCGGCTTCGCGGTGGAGCCGTACCCGGTCGATTGGCGCACGGTCGGGCCGGCCGACGCGCTGCGCCCGTTCCCGACACTCGGCGACGGGCTACGCCGTACCGACACGGCGGTGCGCGAATGGGTCGGCCTGCTCGTCTACTGGCTCACAGGCAGGTCGTCGGAGCTGTTCCCGGGGCCGCGACCCGCCTGCGACCTCGGCCGGGCGGACGACTGCCGGCCGTGACCGGGCGTCAGCTCGGCGGATCGTCGTCGCGCAACGCGCGCAGCGAATCCGAGGCGAACTGGCGGTGCCAGACCACAAACACGACCGCCGCGGTCGAGGCGATCAGCACCCACGGGCCGATGAACCAGCCCAGATAGGCGAGCGCGAAGAACAGCGCCCGCTGGCCGCGGTTGAAGTGCATGGCGGCGGAGCGGAACAGCCGGGTGGTGCGGCGGACGTGGCGCTCGGCCTCCTCGCTGCCCTGCTCGGACGCCGGCGGCGTCGCCCCCAGCATGATGGCGACATAGTTGAACAGCCGGTACGACCAGGCGAACTTGTAGAACGTGTAGACGAAGATCACGGTGAGGCCGACCGACTTCACCTCCCACAACTCGCGGGCGCTCGGCATCGAGACGGGCAGGGTGGAGAGGATCGACGCCACCTGGTCGGTCGAGCGCACCACGGTGAGCGCGCCGCCGATGGCGAGCAGCGAGGTCGAGGCGAAGAAGGCGGCGCCGTTCTGCAGGGCCGCCATGATCTGGGTGTCGACGATGCGCGACTCGCGCCGCAGCATCCGGCGCATCCATACGGCGCGCTCCTCGTCCATGCGGGAGTTGAGGCCGCCGCGGCCGAGCCGGGTCCACTCCATCGTGACGGCGTAGCTCGCCCAGGCGAGGACGAAGACCGAGATCGCCACGAGATCGAGCGGATCGAACCATCCGAGCATCGCCATTCCCCCCGATTGCCAATCCACGCGCGGTCGCCACAATGCCCGCCCGCTTCGCCCCCGAAGTTCCGTTTCGTCGGTGCCGCTCCGGTGCCGACGCCCAGGAGAAAGTCATGACGCAGACCATCACGAAGCACGTCGCCGATCTGGTAGCCGAGGCGGAGCGCGAGATCGAGACCCTCCCGGTCGACCAGGCGATCGCCCTGCACGGCGACCCCGGCATCGTCTTCGTCGACCTGCGCGACATCCGCGAGCTCGATCGCGACGGCCGCGTGCCCGGCGCGTTCCATTGTCCGCGCGGCATGCTGGAGTTCTGGATCGATCCGGCAAGCCCCTACCACAAGCCGATCTTCGCCGCCGACGCGAAGTTCGTGTTCTTCTGCGCGGCCGGCGCTCGCTCGGCGCTCTCCACCCTGACGGCGAAGCGCATGGGCCTCGCCCCGGTCGCCCATGTCGGCGGCGGCTTCGGCGCCTGGAGGAAGGCCGGCGGCCCGATCGAGCTCAAGGTGTAGGCGGGCTGCTTTTGCCCTCTTCCTTCGCGGACCGGCTTGGGCGCAGGTTTCACCGTGCAGGGGGCGGCCCCGTCGACGTGGTGCCGAGGAGCCTCCGATGATGCGCCGATGATGGCGTGGCTCCCTCTCCCCGGCGGGGAGAGGGGTGGGGTGAGGGGAGCCGACGCCAGTTGGATCATCGAGAGGGCGGCTCCCCCTCACCCGGAGCCCGCGCCGTCGCGCGAGCCCCGACCTCTCCCCGCTGGGGAGAGGTGACTGCGGGTGCCGCAGCCCGGGGGGCCACACCTCGGTCCAGTGACCGAGTGAGCGCGTGGGAGGGGGAGCGCCGGCCGCCTCAGTGCCCGTGCTGGTGGCCGCCGCCGGCCGAACCGCCCGCCGGTGCCATGCCGCCTGGCGTCGTCGCGCCGATCGCCTGCACCTTGTAGGTGACCGCGACCGTGCCGGCCTTCTCGAAGCGCAGCTCGCCGGGGAGCGTCTCGCCCTCCTTGAGCGGCTCCTTCAGCTCCATGAACATCACGTGATAGCCGCCGGGCATCAGCTTGACGGTCTCGCCCGGCTTGATCTCCAGGCCGCCCGTGATCGGCCGCATGGTCATGATGCCGTTCTCGGTCTTCATCTCGTGGACCTCGAAGCGGCCGGCCTGCGGCAGGCTGCCGCCGACCAGGCGGTCGGGCGCCGTCCCGGTGTTGGTGATGGTCATGTAGCCGCCCGCGACCTTGGCGCCGCCCGGGGTGGCCCGGGTCCACGGCATCTCGATCTTCAGGGCGCCGGCCTTGATCTCGGTGGTCGCCGGCGTCTGCGCCGCGGCGGCGAGCGGCAGGGCGACGACAGCGCCGACCAGGGCAGCGGCGAAAGCGGCGAACGAAAGCGTGCGGATCATCGATCGTCTCCGAACAGGGCCGTCGCGCCATGCGGGCGCCGGACGGCCGAAACAGGGAGTTGGGAAAGGGTGGTCGAAGGGGCTCAGACCACCGGCGGCGCGCGCGGGCGGATCGGGCTGCGCTCGGGCACGATCGCCACGGCGAAGCGGCGCGGTATCTCGGCGGCGATCCGGTGCCAGGCCGCGGCAGGACCGACCACCGGGACCACGACGGTCGCGACCCCGGGCGTCGTGCAAAGGACGCAGCAGCCGTGCGCGGCGTCGGTCCGGCCGTCGGCCGGGAGGTCCGGCGTCCCCGGGACGCCGCGGTCGGCGCCCGGCTGTCCGATGCAGAGAAGGCCGGCGACGCCGGCGGCCGACGACCACCAGGCGACGTCCCGCGGCGTGCCGTCCCCGGAGCGCGGCGACGCGAGGCCGGGCAGCAGGATCTGGAGAAGCAGGGCGGCGGTGACGACCACGCGAGACACGGCCCGCGGCCATGACGGGGGCGGGGCGGTCGGTGGCGCGGCGTGGGGGCGTCGTCTCGTCACGCGCCTTGATACCACGCCGGCCCCGACCGCGACAGCCGGCCCGCACAGGCGCGAGGCGGCCTGCGCAGCCGCTTGCGCAGCGGCGGCGCAGAAGATTGCGCGCCCCGGCCCAAACGAAGGCCGCCGCGGCCGAATCCGTCCGGGAGCGGTGGTATCGCATGGTCCGGCTCGGCGACGCCGCGCGATCCGGTCGGACCGCATACGGAATACTCCGAACAGTATCTTTTCGGATCGACGGAGCGTCCCTGATCACGTTCAGGCTGTCGTCGTGATCGCCGCGGCGGTCGCGTCGCGGGCGACCGCGACGATGTGTCCGGGGCGTCTCGCCCGGCGTCGCGCGGCTCGTGCGTACGTGGTTTTTCCGTCGTGTCTTCGACCGTTTATGTGTTTCTTATAAGTTCGTTCGTAGAGTGAAACCCGCGGTTCGTCCCGCTTCGGACCGTCCGGTTTCGGATCGCGTGCTTCGCGTTACGTGCATGATACTCGCGACGTCTCGCGCTCATCGGAGGCCATGCGCCAACGCTCACCCAGCCACCCGCCGAATTCGATTGACCCTCGCCGGGTCGGGATGTCTTTCCTGCCGCCGCGCTTCTGGAACAGGACTTGCTCCGGACCCCTGACAAGACGACCCCTGACGGAGAAGCGGTCGGTGTGCTCGGCGCACCACGCCTCGATGCACCACCGCAGATGGATACGACGATGGCAGACGTGATCAAGAACACGACATTCGCCGAGCTCAAGGTCGGCGACACCGCGAGCATCGAGCGGGTCTGCTCGGTGCAGGACCTTTACTTGTTCGCTCACGTCTCGGGCAACACCAACCCGGCCGTGGTCCCGGATCAGGCCTCGGCCGAGAACCGCGCCGTCACGGCGCCGTTCATGTGGGCGGGCTCGCTGATCTCGGCCGTGCTCGGCAATCTGCTGCCGGGGCCGGGCACGCTCTATCGCTCGCAGGATCTGCGTGCGGTGAGTCGCGTGAAGGTCGGCGACAAGGTGCGGGCGAGCGTCCGCTGCGTCGAGAAGCAGGCCGCGCCCGTCGCCGTGTTCGAGACCCGGATCGAGAAGCTCGACGGCACCGTGGTGGCGGAAGGCCGCGCCCTCGTGGACGTGCCGACCGAGCGCATGACGGTCGCGGCGCGGGAGCTGCCGACCCTGATCCTCGACGAGTGCGACCAGTTCACGCCGCTGATCCAGCGCGCCAAGAGCCTCGGCCCGATGGCGACCGCCGTGGTCTGCCCGGACGATCACAACTCGCTCGGCGGCGCCGTGCTGGCCGCGCGCGAAGGCCTGATCGAGCCGATCCTGATCGGCTCGCGCGCCGCCATCCAGAAGGCGGCCGAGGCGGGCGGTCTCGACATCACGCCCTACAAGCTGATCGACGCGCAGAACGGCGTCGAGGCGTCGGCCAAGGCCGTCGAGCTCGTGCGCCGCGGCGAGGCGGCTTCGGTGATGAAGGGCAACCTGCACACCGACGAGCTGCTCGGCCAGGTGGTCAAGAAGGACGGCGGCCTGCGCTCCGGGCGCCGCATCAGTCACGTCTTCGTCATGGACGTGCCGACCATGGATCACCTCCTGTTCATCTCCGACGCGGCGATCAACATCGCGCCGGATCTGATCACCAAGGTGGACATCACCCAGAGCGCCATCGACCTCGCCATCGCCTGCGGCATCGAGACGCCGCGCGTCGGCGTGCTGTCGGCGGTCGAGACCGTCAACCCGAGCATCCCCTCGACGCTCGACGCGGCGGCGCTCTCCAAGATGGCCGAGCGCGGCCAGATCAAGGGCGGCCTCGTCGACGGCCCGCTCGCCATGGACAACGCCATGGACGTCGCGGCGGCCCGCACCAAGGGCATCACGTCGCTGGTCGCCGGCCGCGCCGACGTGCTGATCGTGCCGAACCTCGAGGCGGGCAACATGCTCGCCAAGGAGCTCACCTTCGTGGCGCGGGCCGAGGCCGCCGGCCTCGTCGTCGGCGCCGCGGCGCCGGTGATGCTGACCAGCCGCGCCGACAACGATCGCGCCCGTCTGGTCTCCGCCGCGCTCGCCCAGCTCTACGAGTACCGGCGCCGCACCGGTCGTGCGGTTCCGGTGCCGGGCGCCGACACCGCCAAGGTCGCGGCCGAGTAGATCGCGGCGCGCAACGAAGAAGAAACGGAATCGCAGACATGAGCGACCACATCATCACCCTCAATGCGGGGTCGTCCTCGATCAAGTTCGCGCTGTTCGTGCTGGACGGCGGCGAATGGCCCCGCATGGTCGCGATCGGCCAGGTGGAAGGGATCGGCGTCACGCCGGAGTTCGAAGCCAAGGTCGACGGTCAGAAGACCAAGCGGACCCTGACCGGCGCCGATACGCCGAAGAACCACGACGACGCGCTGAAGATCATCATCGGCTGGCTCGGCGAGCGCTTCCCCGACGCCAAGATCGCCGCGATCGGCCACCGCGTCGTCCACGGCGGTCCGGTCTACTCGGCCCCGATGCTGATCGACGACGCCGCCTTCGAGGTGCTGAAGACCTTCGCGCCGCTGGCGCCGCTGCACCAGCCGCACAATCTCGCCGGCATCGCGGCGGCGGGGCGCGCCTTCCCGGGCATTCCCCAGGTCGGCTGCTTCGACACCGCCTTCCATCGCACCCAGCCGTTCGTCAACGACGCCTACGGCCTGCCGCCCGAGTATTACGAGGAGGGCGTGCGTCGCTACGGCTTCCACGGCCTGTCCTACGAGTACATCACCAGCCGGCTGATGGATCGCGACCCGACGGCGCTGCGTCGGCTCGTCGTGCTGCATCTCGGCAACGGCGCCTCGATGTGCGCCATCCAGGACGGCAAGGGCGTCGGCTCGACCATGGGCTTCTCGCCGCTCGACGGCCTGCTGATGGGCACCCGCTGCGGCCAGATCGATCCCGGCGTGCTGCTCTACCTGATGCAGCAGAAGGAGATGTCGGCGGCGCAGATCTCCGACCTGCTCAACAAGAAGTCGGGCCTCAAGGGCATGTCGGGCGTGTCGAGCGACATGCGCGACCTCGAGGCCTCCGACGCGCCGTCGGCCAAGCAGGCGCTCGCCTACTTCGTCAACCGCATCCGCCGCGAGCTCGGCAGCCTGATGGCCATCACGGGCGGCGCCGACGCGATCGTGTTCACGGGCGGCATCGGGGCGAACTCGAAGTTCGTCCGCGGCGCCGTGCTGGACGGCATGGAGTGGGCGGGCCTGGTCATCGACCGGGCCGCCAACGAGGCCGGCGCCGAGGTGATCTCGACGGCCGGCTCGCCCGTGAAGGTCTACGTCATGCAGACCGACGAGGAGGCGATGATCGCCCAGCACACCGTGCGGGTGGCCGGCCTCGCCAGCTCGCCGGCCGCGCTCGCCTCCGCCTGATCCGGAGCCGGGTCCGCCCGGACCCGGCGCTCGCGCCTCGGCGCGTGCGACCATCGAAGCAACGACGCCCGCGACGGCTGCCGTCGCGGGCGTTTTTTTATCCGGTGCGTCGCGCTGTCGATCGACGGATCGTCGCGTCTCCGGTCGGGTGCACCGCAACCTTTGTCGCAGTGCGATACGGCCTTGCCGCCGGGCCGAAAAGGCAACATTGTGGGCTGGAGCCGTCTCCCGGCGAGGATTGCCGGGCGCCTGCGCGTTTCCTCGGCGCGGCGCTGCGAGCGATCGGCGGGCCGCTCATAACGAACTCTGATCTCTCATAAGGTCGAAGATGAATTTCCCGCGCACGCCCCGCTCGACCGTGACGTACGAGTCGCATCTGCCCGCCACGGCGGAGAGCGCGCCGCTCGAGGCCGAAGCCTATCAGCGGCGCTTCGTCATCGAGGACGTCTACCCCACCGTCGACGCCGGGCGGTACCCGGTGAAGCGCATCGTCGGCGAGCCGGTCGACGTGTGGGTCGATCTCTTCCGCGACGGCCACGAGGTGACGGCGGCGGCCCTGCGCTGGCGGCGCGAGGGCGAGCGCGGCTGGCGGACCGCGCCGCTGGTGCCGGTCGAGAACGATCGCTGGCACGGCACCTTCGTGCCGATCGAGATCGGCCGCCACGTGTTCGTCGTCGAGGCCTGGACGGCCGGCTTCGCGACCTGGCGGCGCGACACGCTCGCCAAGCAGAAGGCCGGGCAGGACGTCACTCTGGAGCTGAAGGAAGGCCGCGAGCTGGTCGCGGCGGCGCTGCCGCGCGCCGGCGACATGGCCGGACGCCTGCAGGCGGCGCTCAACATGTTCGGCACGGCCGGCGGGGCGCGACCCTTGCTCGCCGAGGATCTGGCGGCCGCCATGGCGGCCGTCGAGGCGCGGCCGGACCTGACCTGGAGCCAGGCCTTCCCGATGATGATCGAGCGGCCGCGCGCCCGCTGCAGCGCTTGGTACGAGGTGTTCCCGCGCAGCCAGACGCCCGACCCGAACCGCCACGGCACCTTCGACGACGTCATCGTCCGCCTGCCGGACGTGTCGGCGATGGGCTTCGACGTCCTCTACTTCCCGCCGATCCATCCGATCGGCATCAAGAACCGCAAGGGCAAGAACAACTCGCTCAAGGCCGAGCCCGGCGATCCGGGATCGCCTTACGCGATCGGCGCCGCCGAGGGCGGCCACGACGCGGTGCATCCGCAGCTCGGCACCCTCCAGGACTTCCGCCGTCTGGTCTCCGCCGCCAAGAGCCACGGGCTCGAGATCGCCCTCGACTTCGCGACCCAGTGCTCGCCCGACCATCCGTGGATCAAGCAGCATCCCGAGTGGTTCAAGTGGCGGCCCGACGGCTCGATGAAATACGCCGAGAACCCGCCCAAGAAGTACGAGGACATCACCAATCCCGACTTCTACTGCGCCGATCGGGTGGCGCTCTGGCAGGCGCTGCGCGACGTCGTGCTGTTCTGGGCCGAGCAGGGCGTGCGGATCTTCCGGGTCGACAACCCGCACACCAAGCCGTTCCCGTTCTGGGAGTGGATGATCCGCGAGGTCCAGATCCGCTTCCCGGACGCCATCTTCCTGTCCGAGGCCTTCACCCGGCCGAAGGTGATGAAGGCGCTGGCCAAGCTCGGCTTCTCGCAGTCCTACACCTATTTCACCTGGCGGACCGGCAAGGACGAGCTGTCCGCCTACATGGCCGAGCTCACCCGCCACCCGGAGCGCGAGTTCTACCGGCCGAACTTCTTCGTCAACACGCCCGACATCCTGCCCGTCCACCTCCAGGGCGGCGAGCCGTGGATGTTCAAGTCGCGGGTCGCGCTCGCCGCGACGCTCGCCGGCAATTACGGCGTCTACAACGGCTTCGAGCTGCTCGAGCACGTGCCGGTGCCGGGCAAGGAGGAGTATCTCGACTCCGAGAAGTACGAGATCCGGGTGCGCGACTGGAACGCGCCGGGCAACATCAAGGGCTACATCACCCAGCTCAACGCCATCCGACGCGCCAATCCGGCCCTGCAGCAGACCTCCAATTTCGGCTTCGTCCAGGTCGACAGCCCGACCGTGCTCGGCTTCGTCAAGGAGTCGGTGGCGCGCGACAACGTGGTGGCCGCCGCGATCGCGGTCGCGCCCGGGCGGCACGACGTGTGGCTGCATTTCGGCGACATGCGGATCGGCCCGGAGGGATCGCGCCGGCCGGTGCGGGCGGTCGAGAACCTCGTCACCGGCGAGTGGCGACTGGTCGAATGGGGCGGGGTGCGGCTTTCCATCGACCCCGATCAGGACCCGGCCGTGCTGCTGCGCTGCGTCGCCTGAACCGGGAGGTCTTCAGTCATTCCGGGGCGCACCGAAGGTGCGAACCCGGAATCCAGCGGCCAGCTCCGTGTTTTTGGCTGGATTCCGGGTTCGCGCGGACGCGCGCCCCGGAATGACCCGAGCCAGACGAGCGGTCCGGGCCTGTTCAAGTCGCTTCGCGCGACGGGGAGTATCGTTCCGATGCGAGTCCTGCTCACCACCAACGAATACCCGCCTTATGTCTACGGCGGCGCCGGCGTGCATGTGGAGTACCTGTCGCGCGAGCTGGCCAAGCTGACACCCGTGGAGGTGCGCACCTTCCACGATCAGACGCTGGACGACGGCCAGCTCCACGTCCGCGGCATCAAGGTCGACACCACGCTGTTCGCCGGCTGCCCGCAGACCTACGTGTCGCCGCTCAAGGCCCTCTCGACCTGCCTGGCCTTCATGGGGCAGGGGATCGGCAACGAGCTCGAGGGCAATGTCGAGATCATCCACTGCCACACCTGGTACACGCACTTCTCCGGTCTGCTGGCGAAGATCCTCTACAACATCCCGATGGTGATCACGGTTCATTCGCTGGAGCCGCTGCGGCCGTGGAAGCGTGATCAGCTCGGCCACGGCTACGATCTCTCGCGCTGGATCGAGAGGAACGCGCTGGAGACCGCCGACGCCGTGATCGCGGTGTCGAAGAGCACCCAGGAGGACATCCTGCGGCTGTTCGACGTGCCGGCCGAGCGCGTCCACATCATCCCGAACGGCATCGACACGGACGAGTACAAGAAGATCCACGCGCCCGAGGTGCTCACCCGCCTCGGCGTCGATCCGGATCGCCCCTATGTGCTGTTCGTCGGCCGCATCACCCGGCAGAAGGGCCTCTATTATCTGCTCCAGGCGATCCCGCAGCTCGATCCGTCGCTGCAGGTGGTGCTGTGCGCCGGCGACGCCGACACGCTCGCGCTGCAGCGCGAGACCGAGGAGATCGTCGCCGAGCTGCAGAAGAACCGCGAAGGCGTGATCTGGCTCTCCAAGATGCTGCCGCGCGCCGACACCATCGCGCTCTACTCGCACGCGACGGTGTTCTGCTGCCCGTCGATCTACGAGCCCTTCGGCATCATCAACCTGGAGGCCATGGCCTGCGGCACGCCGGTGGTCGGCAGCGCGGTCGGTGGCATCAAGGAGGTGGTGGTCGACGATGTCACCGGCATCCTGGTCGACCCGAACCTGTCGCCCGAGCCGCCGCACGATCCGATGGCGCCGGCACGCTTCGAGCGCGGTCTCGCCGACGGCGTCAACCGCATCGCCCGCGATCCGGCGCTGCGCGCCCGCATGGCGGAAGCCGGCCGCGCCCGCGTCGAGCAGAACTACTCCTGGCGCAGCGTCGCGAAGAAGACCTACGACCTCTATCTGCAGCTCCGCGCCAACCGCAAGGCGACGAGCCAGTAGGGGGCCTCTGTCGTCCCGGGTCGGCCCGTCAGCGCCGAGCCCGGGACCCATGTCCCCGGTCTCTGATGAGCCACTACCGCCGGGCTTATGGATTCCGGGCTCGCCGCTGCGCGGCGCCCCGGAATGACCGGATCGGAGGTCTCACTTCGGCCCGCGGGTGCGCTGCAGCCAGTACTGGCGCTCGAGCTCGATCAGCCGCTCGTCGGTCATCGACGGGTCGTGCTTGGACGCCGCCTCGGCCTTGCCGATGGCGCGGGGCAAGGCGCGCAGCAGGTCGGCGCGGGAGATCACGCCCACCACGCGCTGGCCGCGCACCACCGGCAGCCGCTTGATGCGGCGGCTCTCCAGGAGCCGGCCGGCCTCCTCCAGCGGCGTGCTCTCGCCGACCGTGACGAGATCGGTCGTCATCACGTCGCCGACCGTGAGCCTCTGGAACCGCTCGGGCTCCTGCTCGAGCGCGCTGCGCTCGGTCATCAGCTGCAGCCAGTGCGGTCGTCGCGGCGGATCGCCGTTCGAGCGGCGGCGCAGCAGGTCGCGCTCGCTGACGATGCCGATCAGCCGGCCGCCGGCGTCGACCACGGGCAGGCCGCTGACGCGGTGATCGAGCATGAGCCGGGCGGCCTCGCAGAGCGGCCGGTCCGGCCCGATCGTGACCACAGGGGACGACATGAAATCCCTGACCCGCACCGGACCTCTCCGATCCCGGCCGCGCCGACTCCTCGGCCCGCGGCGTCGTGCCCGTCCACCCTAGTCCAACCCGTCCACGGTCGTCGAGACAATGCCGGCGATGGCCGGCCTGCGATCATAGGCAGGGCCGGATGTAGGGCTTGTTGATCTCCCACAACTCGTCGAGCACGGCGCGTGCCGCCGTGGTCGAGGCGACCACCGGGTCGATCAGCAGGGCTTCGAGCGCGAGCTCCCTGGAGCCGCGCACCGCCGCCTCGACGGCGAGCTGCTGCACGCCGGCCTGCACGGCGAGCAGCTTGGCGATCGGATCGGGCAGGGGGCCGAGCGACACCGGATGAATGCCGGCGGCGTCCGCCACGATCGGCACCTCGACGGCGAGGTCGGCCGGCAAATTGGGGATCACGCCGCGGTTGTAGACGACCCCCGACTCGATGAAGCGCTTCTCGTTGTGGGCGACGGCGGCGATCACGGCGGCGCCGCGCTCCCCCGACGGCATGGTCCACCAGTCCGGCACCGCGGCCGTGCCGGCCAGCACGGCGTCGACGCTGGCGCGGAACTCGGCCCGCGTCCGCAGGTCGCCATCGAAGTCGTAGCCCGTGTCGTCGCCGCCGTCCGCCTCCCAGCCGTACGGCAAAAACTCGCCGGTGTGGCCGTCGCCGCAAGTCGGCCACAGGCCGAAGGCGCGGAACAGCGCGCGGTCGAGCGGGATGAAGGCCGGATCGTGCGTCGCCTCCTTTTCGCGCAGCACCGGGTAGAGATCGGCACCGGTCTCGCGGTCGCGGATCGCCATCAGCCATTGGAAGTGGTTGAGCCCGGCGCCCCAGACGTCGATCGTCTCGGCCGGCCGGTCGAGGATGCGGGCGACCTGGCTGCGCGCGCCGAAGATGCCCTCGCACAGGCCGAGCACCCGCACCTTCGTGTACTTGCCGAGCGCCATGACGATCCGGCTCTCGGGGTTCGACAGGTTGATGAACAGCGCGTCCGGGCAGAGGTCCTCGATGTCGCGGGCGAAGTCGAAGACCATCGGCAGCGTGCGCAGCGTGAAGAACAGGCCGCCGGGGCCGCCGTTCTCGCCGAGCGTCTGGCGGATGCCGTGCCGCTTCGGCACCTCGTAGTCGTGCCGCCACAGCCGCATCCGGTCGATCGCCGTGGCGTTGAGCACGAAGTCGGCGCCGGGCAGCGCGGCGCGCCGGTCCGTGGTCGTCTCGATCGTCACGGCGACGCGGGCCTTGTCGGCGAGCAGGCGGCCGATCGCCGCCATGCGGTCGAGCGCGGCCGCGTCGGTGTCGACCAGCACGACGGTGGCGCCGGCGAGATCCTCGGAGAAGAAGAG
Source organism: Rhodoplanes sp. SY1 (assembly GCF_046000175.1). Lineage (NCBI taxonomy): Bacteria > Pseudomonadati > Pseudomonadota > Alphaproteobacteria > Hyphomicrobiales > Nitrobacteraceae > Rhodoplanes > Rhodoplanes sp. SY1. The sequence continues at coordinate 14,248 of NZ_JBEOMB010000018.1, read as the reverse complement.
ATCGCGGAACAGCGTGAGGCCGAACGACATGCTGCCGGCCCCGATGAAGACGATCTTGGTTGATGTGCGCATGACCACCTCGACGCCGGACCGTCGCGCGATCGGCGTGCGAGAAGGGAGCGGGCCCGCACGCGACGCGGCGTTCGCGAACGCACGCGCCGCGCGGGAGAAAAGGACGGGCCAGCGTCGTTCGGAGCGGCGGTCCGCGACGCGAGTGTCTGCCGATCGGATCCGCGGCGCACTCCGCTAAGTTCCGTAAGGGCTGCTCCGATGCCGCCGCCGCGACGGCCCCGCGGGTGCGGCCCGTCGCGTCGCCGCGTCGCGACCGGGGGCTGCTTGACCACTATCAACACATCGGAAACGCCGGCGGCGTAGCGTTCGCGAGTCGTGACGCCTGCCCGGGCGCGCCCGCGCAGGCAACACTGCGAAGGGAAGGACAATCATGAGCACGCGCGCGCCCGCGACGGCCGCCGCCGCATCCGACGTCCCGTTCCTGTGGGGCGTGTCCACCTCGAGCTATCAGATCGAAGGCGCCGCGTTCGAGGACGGCAAGGGACCGAGCATCTGGGACACCTACAGCCACCAGCCCGGCCGCATCGTCGACAACGACACCGGCGACGTCGCCTGCGACCACTACCATCGCTATGCCGAGGACGTCGCGCTGATGAAGGCGCTCGGCGTCGGTGCCTATCGGTTCTCGGTCGCCTGGCCGCGCGTGCAGCCGAAGGGGCGCGGCGCCGTCAACGAGGCGGGCCTCGCCTTCTACGACCGGCTGATCGACGCGCTGCTCGAGGCCGGCATCGAGCCGTGGCTGTGCCTCTATCACTGGGATCTGCCGCAGGCGCTCGGCGATCTCGGCGGCTGGGCGAATCGCGACTGCGCCTTCTGGTTCGCCGACTACGCGGCCCTGATCGCGCGCCGCACCGGCGACCGGGTGAAGCGCTTCGCGACCTTCAACGAGTCCTCGGTGTTCACGCTGTTCGGCTTCGTGATGGGCGGGCAGGCGCCCGGCATCGCCGACCGCAACATGTTCCACCGGGCGATCCATCACGTGAATCTGGCGCACGGCGGCGCCATCGACGTGCTGCGCGCGCTGGTGAAGGACGCATCGCTCGGCATCGTCCACAACGTCCAGCCGTGCCGGGCGGCGACGCCGACGCCCGAGGACGTGAAGGCGGCGGCGCTCTTCGACGCCTACTGGAACGGCGCCTTCGCGGATCCGCAACTCCTCGGCCACTATCCGGCGCTGATCGCCGATCTGATGGAGCCGTGGATCGCGGCCGGCGACATCGCGCGGATCTGCCGGCCGATCGACTGGTTCGGCCTCAACCACTATTCGCCGCTCTACATGCGGGCGTCCGACGATAACCCGATCGGGGTCGGCTGGGGCGCCGCGCCCGACAGCGTGCCGCGCACCAGCTTCGGCTGGCCGATCGAGCCGGACGGGTTCCGCGACACGCTGATCGACCTGTCGAAACGATACCGGCTGCCGATCTACGTGCTGGAGAACGGACGATCGAACCCGGACGTCGTCGACGACAAGGGCGAGGTGAACGATCCGGACCGCATCGCGTTCCTCGACGCCTATATCGGCGCGATGAACGAGGCGCGGGCTGCCGGCGCCGACGTGCGGGGCTACTTCGTCTGGTCGCTGCTCGACAACTTCGAGTGGAGCTCGGGGTACAGCCAGCGCTTCGGAATCGTCCATGTCGACTACGCGACCGGCAAGCGCATCCCGAAGGCGTCCTATCGCTGGTATGCCGACCTGATCCGGGGGACGGCCTCGCCGTCCGCCGCGATGCGATGACGAGAGGCGGGACAGGATCGTGACGCGTGCCGTGCTGCTCGCCGACATCGGCGGGACCAATGCCCGTTTCGCCCTGCTGACGGACCGCCTCGGGGCGATCCGTCATCTGGCGGTGGCCGAGTATCCGTCACCGAAGGACGCCGTCGCGACGTTCCTCCGGGCCGAGGCGCCGGGCATCCGGGCGACCGCGGCCGTGCTCGCCGTCGCGGCGCCCGTGGAGGGCGAAACGGTCCGCTTCACCAACAGCCCCTGGGTGATCGAGGCGGCCGAGCTGCGCGCCGCCTTCGGGATCGAGTACGTCGTTCTGGTCAACGACTTCGAGGCGGTGGCGTGGGCCCTGACCGCACTCGGACCCGAGGATGTGCGGCCGGTCGGGGCCGGCACGGCGGTGCCGGGCGGACCACGGGCGGTGCTCGGCCCCGGCACCGGGCTCGGCGTCGCGGCCTTGGTGCCCGGTCCCGCCGGTCCGGTCGTGGTGCCGACCGAGGGCGGCCACGCGAGCCTCGCCGCGACCACCGATCGCGAGGCGGCGATCGTCGCAGTGCTGCGCCGCCGCTTCGGCCACGTCTCCAACGAGCGGGCGATTTCCGGACCCGGGCTCGAGGCGCTCCATGCCGCCATCGCGTCCGTCGACGGCATCGTCGTGCCCGCGCGGAAGGCGGCCGAGATCAGCCGGCTGGCGGGCGAGGGGACATGCCCGGTCTGCCGCGACGCCGTCGCGATGTTCTGCGCCATGCTGGGCAGCGTCGCCGGCGATGTCGCGCTGATGTTCCGGGCGCGCGGCGGCGTCTTCGTCGCCGGCGGGATCGTGCCGCGGCTCGGCGCGGCCTTCGCCGCATCCGAGTTCCGCGCCCGCTTCGAGGCGAAGGGCCGCTTCCAGGCGTACCTGGCCGACATTCCGACCGCCGTGATCACTCATCCCGACGTCGCCTTTCTCGGCCTGCAGGCGGTCGCCGCACGGGTTCGGGCGTGAGGGTCGACTCCGCTCAGATCACCACATGGTCCGGTTCCGGCATCGGGGCGCGCGTCGGCTCCGGCACGCCGTCGGCGTCGTCAAGGGCGTGCAGCAGGGTGGCGACGCGGTTCACCGAGGAGCGCCATTCGGCGACCCGGTGGTAGTTGTCGACGAACCAGTTGAAGGCGAGCTGCACCGAGACGAAGGCGGCGGAGGCCTGGGTGAGCTCGCCGAGCGACATCTCGCCGGACAGGAACTTCGGGGCGCACATGATCCAGGCCGCCACCGGCGCCAGGAGGATGTCGGTCTGCGACACCATGGTGGTGCCCATCAGTTGCCAGCAGAGCTGGCGCCAGCGCAGCAGCACCTGGGCCAGCGCGAGGCGCACGCCCTGCAGGTCGGCGAGCGCGACCTCGGCGGGCGGGACGCGCTCGCCGAGCTCGCGGATCTCGTTGGTGGCGGCGCGCAGCTCCGCCTCGGCCTGGTTCTCGGCCTGGATCACCGCCGTGAGATTGCGGCCGACGAAGGCCATCGCGGTGGTGAACACCAGCGTGTAGACGACCGCCGCGACGACCAGATAGGCGTGGATGGTCAGCGTGTGGCCGGCGACCTGGAAGCGGAAGTCGCCGCCCACCGTCCACAGCACGTTGATGAACACCAGCGCCGTCACCACGGCGTTCAGGAGACCGATCGCCATGTCGACCGGCGCGTCGGTGGCGATGCGGGCGTCGAAGGAGATGCGGTACTCGGCGTTCTGGTGCTCGCCGTCGACCGAGCCGAGCCGCTGGTAGCGGCGCTCGTCGAGCCACAGCGCCAGCAGGTGCCGGGTCAGCCACTCGCGCCACTTGCGCTGTGTGGTCATCCGCCCCCACACTGATGTGATCGACAGGCTGACGCTGAGGATCGCGAGGGGCACGAACCAGCCGACCTGGGTCCACAGCGCCGCCGAGTCGCGGCGCTCGAGGGCGTTGAAGAAGTCGCGGTTCCAGTAGTTGAGCTGGTACTGCACCGCGATCTGCGACAGCACGATGCAGACGAGCCCGAGGGTCAGCGGCCAGCTCACCCGCGCCGACCGCTCCGTCCAGAAGCCGGACGCGCTTCGCCAGTATCGCCCGAACAGGTGCCGATGCCGGACGTCCGCTGCGTGCGGCTGCGTCATGCGACCTCGCCTCGCGCCGGCCTGCGGCGGACCGGTCCGCCGCACACGATGCGCCTCGTCCAGGCATACGCCCCGACGGACGGAGATCAAGTTCGGTCGATCCGGGATGCGCCGGCGAACGTGTCCGCCGGCCGGCCGCGTTCGACCGGCCTGCGCCTCACAACAGCGCGGCGAGCGCGCCGAACACCGGATGCTCGGGCGGGCTCTCCGGCGGCAGCCGCGGCACGGCGAGCACCGGCAGGCCCTTGCCGAAGGCCGCGAGCGCCCCGATCGTGTCGTCGAGCGGAACGACCGTGCCGTCGTCGGTCTGGCTGACCACGATCGCCGAGATCGACAGGCCGCGTTGCCGCAGCACCTCGAGCGCCGTCAGCGTGTGGCTGATCGTGCCGAGATAGCTGCCGACCACCAGCACCACGGGAGCGCCGACCGCGACCATCAGGTCGAGAACGGTGCGGGAGCTATCGAGCGGCGCCATGATGCCGCCGACCCCTTCGATCAGCATCACGTCCTTCCGCGCGGCGATTCGCTCGCGGCAGAAGGCGATCACGGCGTCGGCGTCGATGCTGCGGCCTTCCCGGCGGGCGGCGAGGTGCGGCGACAGCGGCGCCTCGAACCGCCACGGCGCGACGGCCGCGATGGAGTCCTCGGTCGGCTCCAGGCCGGTGGCGGCGACCAGCAGGCCAGCGTCGCTGCCGTCGGCCTCGCGCGGGTCGTAGCCGCTCTGCACCGGCTTCAGCGCCTCGACGGTGCGGCCCTTCGCCTGGAGGGCCTTGATCAGTCCGCGGGATACGAACGTCTTGCCCACCTCGGTTCCGGTGGCGCTGACGAAGACGACAGTCATGACACGTTCCCCAATACGCGCTCGCGGACGAGATCCGCGAGACGCTCGACATCGTGGTCCGGGTGGGCAGGCGTGAAGGTCAGCCGCAGCCGGGCCGTGCCGGCCGGCACGGTCGGCGGCCGGATCGCCACCACCAGGTATCCCTCCTCGGCGAGCATGCGCGAGGCGGCGAGCGCCGCCTCCGCCTCGCCGACCAGCACCGGCACGATCGGACTCTGGGGGTCCGGTAGCCCGACCCGCCGGGTGAACAGTCGCGCCTTGGCAATAGGGCCTTCCGCGAGGCCCGGATCGGCGGCGATCAGGTCGAGCGCCGCGATCGCGGCGGCGACCACGGGCGGCGGCAGCCCGGTCGAGTAGACGAGCGTGCGGGCGCGGCTCTTCATCAGCTCGACGACGGGGCGCGACGCGCACAGATAGCCGCCATAGCCGCCGATCGCCTTCGACAGCGTGCCCATCTGCAGCGGGACGTCGGCGGGCTCGTCGAAGGCGTAGCTGGAGCCGCGGCCGCCCCCGAGGACGCCGATGCCGTGGGCGTCGTCGGCCATCAGCCAGGCGTCGTGGGCACGCGCGAGTCGGCCGAGCGCCGGCAGCGGCGCGAGATCCCCGTCCATCGAGAACACGCCGTCGGTGAGCAGCAGCGCGTGCCGGTGAGCGGCGCGGTGCGTCGTCAGCAGCTCGTCCGCATGGGCGACGTCGTTGTGGCGGAAGACATGCACGGCGGCGCCGCTCATCCGGCTGCCCGCCATGATGCAGGCATGCGCCCACTCGTCGACGACGATCAGGTCGCCGCGCCCCGCCAGCGCCGGGATGACGCCCGTGTTGGTGAGATAGCCGGAGCCGAACACGCAAGCCGCCTCGGCGCCCTTCAGCCGGGCGAGGCGGTCCTCCAGCGCGCCGTAGAGCGGATGGTTGCCGGTGACCAGCCGCGACGCGCCGGAGCCGATGCCGTAGCGGTCGATCGCCTCGCGCGCCGCCGCCAGTACGGCCGGATGATGCGAGAGGTTCAGATAGTCGTTGCAGGAGAAGGACAGAAAGCGGCGGCCGCCACGCTCCACGACCGTGCCGGCCGCGCGGGCCGTATGGACGAGATCACGCCGCAGGCTCTGCGCCGCGAGGGCGTCCAGCTTGGCGGTGGCGAAGGCATCGAGGGAGGTCATCGAATCAGGGTCTCGGAAGCGAAGGCCGAACGCCGCGACGAAAGCGGGTTTCGCCTCGGATCGCGGTACGGTACTGGACCGTCGGCCGGGCCGGTCGTCCCGCCGGCCGAACCGCAAGGGTGGCCGCCCGCGATGACAAGAGCAACCGACGATGCCGAGGGACACGCCATGCACGGCCTGCATGATGCTGTTCGCAAAGGCGAAATGGGTCATGCCGGGGTCGCAGAGCCGCCATCCTGGTGGACACGCGGTCGTGATCGGGTGTGGCTTCCCTATGCGCAGATGAAGACCGCGACGCCGCCGCTGCCGGTCGCCGCGACACGCGGCAGCCGCATCGTGCTGGCCGACGGCCGCGAGTTGGTCGACGGCGTCGCTTCGTGGTGGACGGCCTGCCACGGTTACAATCATCCGCATATCCGCATGACGGTCGCCCGCCAGCTCGACACGATGCCGCACGTGATGCTGGGCGGGCTCCTGCACGAGCCGGCGGCGCAGTTGGCGACGCGGCTCGCCACGCTGCTGCCCGGCGATCTCGGGCGCGTGTTCTTCACCGACTCGGGTTCGGTCGCCGTCGAGGTCGCGATGAAGATGGCGGTCCAGTTCTGGATCAACTCCGGCGTCCGCGGCCGGACGAAATTCGTCGCCTTCCGGGGCGGCTATCACGGCGACACCACGGCCACCATGGCGGTGTGCGACCCGGACGACGGCATGCACCGGCTGTTCAAGGGACTTCTGCCCGAGCACCTGATCACCGACCTGCCGCGCGACGAGGCGACGACCGCGGCGCTCGATCGGCTGCTCGGCGAGCGTGCCGAGGAGATCGCCGGGATTCTGGTCGAGCCGCTGGTGCAGGGCGCCGGCGGCATGCTGTTCCACGACGCCGCCGTGCTGGCGCGCCTGCGCGCGCTCGCCGACCAGCACGGCACGCTGTTGATCTTCGACGAGGTGTTCACCGGCTTCGGCCGCACCGGCGCGATGTTCGCCTGCGCGCCGGCCGGGCAGGGCGGCGCCGGCGTGGTGCCGGACATCGTGACGCTGGGCAAGGCGCTGTCGGGCGGCACGCTACCACTGGCGGCCACGGTGGCGAGCGAGCGGGTGTTCCAGGCCTTCTGGTCCGACGACCCGATGGCGGCGCTGATGCACGGGCCGACCTTCATGGGCAACCCGCTGGCCTGCGCGGCGGCCAATGCCTCGCTCGATCTGTTCGAGCGCGAGCCGCGGCTCGATCAAGTGAAGGCGATCGAGGCCCAGCTGTCGGCACAGCTTGCCCCATGCCGTGATCTGCCGGGGGTCGTCGACGTGCGGGTGCGCGGCGCGATCGGCGTGGTCGAGCTCGACGCGATCGACATCCCGGCCCTGAAGGCGCGGTTCGTGGAGGAAGGCGTCTATGTGCGGCCGTTCGGAAAAATCGTCTATCTCACGCCGGCCTTCACGATCGGCGAGGACGACTTGTCCAGGCTGACCGGAGCGATCGTGAACGTGCTGGGATCGAGGTGATGGTGAGGGAAGAGGCGGTGCGCGTCGCCGTGATCGGCGGCGGCGCGATCGGTGGCTTGCTATGCGCGCATCTGTGTGACGCCGGTCACGACGTGATGCTGTGCGTGCGCACGCCGTTCGATGCGCTGGTGGTCGAGCGCGGCGGGCGCGGCGACACCGTGCCGGTGCGCATCGCCACGTCGCCCGACGACGTCGCGCCGGTGCCCTGGGTGCTGCTCGCCGTGAAGTCGCAGGACACGGCGGCGGCCGGGTCGTGGCTGCGCGCGCTCGTAGGGGACGCGACGACCGTCGTCGTGGTGCAGAACGGCATCGGCCATGCCGAGCGCGTGGCGTCCTTCGTCGGCGCCGCGACCGTGCTGCCGGCGCTGATCTACTCGGGCGTCGAGCGCCTCGCCCCCGGGCATATCAGGCTGCACACCGAGGGGCGGATCACCGTGCCGGAGGGCACACCGGGCGCGGCCTTCGCGGAGCTGATGAAAGACTCCGGCATCGCCGTTCATCAGGAGCCCGATTTCGTCTCGGCGGTGTGGCGCAAGGTGTTGACCAATGTGGCGGCCAATCCGATCACGGCGCTGACGCTGCGCCGCATCGGCATCTTCCAGGATGCGGACGTGGCGGCGCTCGGCGAGACGCTGATCGCGGAAGCCGTGGCGGTCGGACAGGCGGAAGGAGCAAAAATCGGCGCCGCCGACGTCGCCCACACGCTGCATCTCCACAAGACCTACAATCCGACCACCGGCACGTCGATGCTCTACGACCGCCTCGCCGGCCGGCCGATGGAGCACGAGTTCATCACCGGCGCCGTGGTCCGCACGGCGGAGCGCCACGGCATCGCCGTCCCGTTCAACCGCGCGATCCTGACGCTGCTGCGGGCGCTGGAGGGAGCTTGATGCCGTCATTCCGGGACGCGGACCGTCAGGTCCGCGAGTCCGGAATCCATATCCCCGGTATCAGTGGCTCACGATAGACAGGGCGTATGGGTTCCGGGCTCGGCGCTCGCGCGCCGCCCCGGAACGACCGAAAGCCGTCAGAACCCGACCGCCGTCCCGTGCAGGTCGTAGGCGTCGGCGCGCTCGATCTTGACGGTGGCGATCTCGCCGACGCGCAGCGGGCGGCGCGAGACGACGTGCACGCTGCCGTCGATCTCGGGCGCGTCGGCCTTGCTGCGGCCGCGGGCGATGCCGCCCTCGACCGCGTCGATGATCACCTGCTGGCGGGTGCCGACCTTGCGCTTCAGGCGACGCGCCGAGATCGCCTGCTGGCGCTGCATGAAGCGGTGCCAGCGCTCCTCCTTCACGGCGTCCGACACGGCGCCGCCGAGGTCGTTCGCAGGGGCGCCCTTCACGGGCTCGTACTTGAAGCAGCCGACGCGATCGAGCGACGCCTCGTCGAGCCAGGCGAGCAGCTCCTCGAATTCTTCGTCGGTCTCGCCCGGGAAGCCGACGATGAAGGTCGAGCGCAGCGCGGTGTCGGGGCACAGCTCGCGCCAGCGCGCGATGCGCTGAAGCGTCTTCTCCTGCGCGCCGGGGCGGCGCATGCGCTGCAGCACCGAGGTGGCGCCGTGCTGGAACGGAATGTCGAGATAGGGCAGCACGCGGCCCTCCGCCATCAGCGGGATCACCTCGTCGACATGCGGGTAGGGGTAGACGTAGTGGAGGCGCACCCATACGCCGAGCTCGCCGAGCGCGCTCGCGAGATCGAGGAACTTCGCCCGCACCTCGCGGTCGCGCCAGACGCTGGTCGCGTATTTCAGATCCACCCCGTAGGCCGAGGTGTCCTGCGAGATCACCAGCAGCTCCTTGACGCCGGCCGCGACCAGCTTCTCGGCCTCGCGGAGAACGTCGGCGGCCGGGCGCGAGACGAGGTCGCCGCGCAGCTTCGGGATGATGCAGAAGCTGCAGCGGTTGTTGCAGCCCTCGGAAATCTTCAGATAGGCGTAGTGGCGCGGCGTCAGCTTGATGCCCTGCGGCGGCACCAGATCGACGAACGGCGCGTGCGCGGGCGGGGCGGCGCGGTGCACGGCCTCCATCACGCTCTCGTATTGCTGCGGACCCGTCACCGCGAGCACGTTCGGAAATCTCTCGGTGATCGCGTCGGGCTCGGCGCCCATGCAGCCGGTCACCACCACCTTGCCGTTCTCGGCCATCGCCTCGCCGATGGCGGCGAGCGACTCCGCCTTGGCGCTGTCGAGGAACCCGCAGGTGTTCACCAGCACCAGGTCGGCGCCGGCATGCGTGCGGGTCAGCTCGTAGCCCTCGGCCCGCAGCCGCGTGATGATGCGCTCGGAATCGACCAGCGCCTTCGGGCAGCCGAGCGACACGTAGCTGACTTTTCGCACGACGCCCGGCTCTCCGGACGGGTGGTCGGGCGCTGGCGTGGCGGAGATCGGCATCGGAGCGGGGGCCTTCGGGTTGCGGAAGGGCCGCTTCCTAGAGCAACGGGCGGCGCTTGGGAAGCGGATGTTCCCGTCGTTCCGGGGCGGCCCGCAGGGCCCAGCCCGGACTCTATAGCCCGGGTCTTTCGTGAGCCACGGATACCGGGCGTATGGATTCCGGGTTCGCGGACCTGTCGGTCCACGCCCCGGAATGACCAGTTCAGCGATCCGGGGACTCGCTCACGCCGCCTCCGGCTCGGCCGTCTCGGCCGAAGGCTTTCCGAAAAAACGCCAGGGCAGGAACACCAGCAGGAAGCCGAGGCCGGCCAGCGCCGTCATCACCAGCACGCGGGCCGGCCACGGCCCGAGCATGGCGACGAAGGGCGGGATCAGCTTGGTGTCGGCCGGATCGCCCACATAGGCGTAGTTGGAGCCCAGCGCGATGTTGAGCACGAACACGGCGCCGACATAGCCGATCGTGAACACGGCGGCGCGGCGAAAGTCACTCCAGTCGGGCCGGAAGCCGAGCACGGCGATGTCGTAGATGGCATAGCCGAAAATGATCGTGTGGGCGATCCAGAAGCACCAGAACAGCGGCGAGGCGGGGCCCTGGACGAGGGTCGGCTGGATGAAGGCCTGGGTGGTCAGCGCGAAGGCCCAGAAATAGAGCGTCGCCCGCAGGAACCGCTTCTGTGAGACGAGCGCGAGCGGCGCGATGATCCCGCCGACGTCGCAGATGTGCAGCGGCAAGCCCGAGGCGACATCGACGCCGCCCCAGTTCCAGGCGACGTTGTAGATGCCCCAGACCAGGAAGGCGAACACGGCGAGGCCGGTGCGCAGGCGCATCTCGGCCGGTTCCGTGAGCCGTCGCGCGACCAGCACCAGGATCGCGATTGCCGCGAAGCAGCCCAGCACCGAGACGACATGCAGGATGCCGAACGGCGTGAAAGTCTCGAACGATACCCCGTCGAGCAGACCGGTGGCGCTGGCCAGCATGGATCCCCTCCCGCGACGGCGCGCCCGAGTCGCGCGCCTTCACCGAATTGTGCGGTCCGGAGATTGCACGAATAAGGCAGCATTCGCCGCGCCATGAACGGCCGTCCGCAGAAGCCCGCGACGCGCCGCGGCGATTTCCCGGCCTTCGGCGTGAACCCTCCGCCCGGCCGGGCGCACCGAGGACCGAACGGGGATCCGTTCGGGGGGCGCAACGCCTGCAGGCGACGGCACTCGCCGTCCGAGGAGGACTTCGCATGCGTGACCATTCGACGGGTGGTGCTTCGGGTCGTGGTCTTTCGAGGCGGCTGGGCGCGCTCCGCGCGGCCGGGATGTCGGGGGCGGCCGCGGCCGCGCTCCTGGTGGCCGCCGTGCCGGCCCCCGCCAACGCCCAGATGATGGGCTTCGGCGGGACGGGTGGCGGAATGGGCGGCTTCGGCGGCGAGCAGATGGCGAGCCAGATGGCGCCCATGCTGGAGATGATGAAGCAGCGCATGGGCAAGAAGCGCTACGCCCAGCTCATGCAGACCTTCGGCCCGATGATGGCGAACATGATGGACGGCGGTGGCGGCGACGGCGGGTTCGGGGGTGGGGGCTTCTCCTCGGGCGGGTTCGGCGGCATGGGAATGGGCGGCATGGGAATGGGCGGCATGGACATGGGCGCCATGATGGGCATGGTCAGCGCCATGGACTGGCGCTCCATGCAGGGCCTGATGGGCTCGCCCCGCAAGAGCCGGAAGGGCCGCCGGTAGGGCCGTTCGTCGCCGGGCTTGCCGGCCGTGCCGGAACCCGTCATGTCCCGGTCGCGTGGAGCGACACGGGAGCGGGGCATGACGGAGCGAGCACTGGCGGAGCGGGGCGGCACGGAAACGGCAGACGCCCGCGACCTGCTCGGCAAGACGTTCGTGATCACCGGCGCGACCGGCGGGATCGGGCTCGAGACCGCGATCGCGCTGGCGCGGCGGGGCGCCGGGCTCGTCCTGGTCGGGCGTGACCGGACGCGCGGCGACGCCGCGCTGGCGCGCCTGAGGCGCGAGGTGCCGGGCGCGATCGCCGAGGCCGACTATGCCGACCTCTCGTCCATCGCCGAGGTGAAGGCGCTCGCCGCCCGGCTGTCGGCGCTGCCGCGCATCGACGTGCTCCTGAACAATGCCGGCGGCATGTTCGCCCGCCGCGAGGTGACGGCCGAGGGGCTCGAGCGCACCTTCGCCCTCAACCACATGGCCTATGTGGTGCTGACCCTCGGCCTGATCGACACGCTTCGGCGCTCCGGCCCGGTCCGGATCGTCAACGTCGCCTCCGAGGCCCACAAGGGCGTCACGCTCGACTTCGACGACCTGCAGGGGGAGCGCGGCTATTCCGGTTGGCCGGCCTACCGCCGCTCCAAGCTCGCCAACATCCTGTTCACCCGCGAGCTCGCCCGCCGCCTCGCGGACAAGGGCATGACCAGCATCACCGCGAACTGCCTGCACCCCGGCTTCGTCGCGACGCGCATCGGGGACAACAACCGCGGCCTCTGGGGTCTCGGCATCCGGATCGCCAAGCTGTTCGCCCTGTCGCTCGAGCAGGGTGCGAAGACCTCGATCCATGTCACCACCGCACCTGAGTTTTCGTCGACGAGCGGTGCCTACGTCGTGCGCAGCCGGATCACCGATCCCTCGGCCGCCGCCCAGGACGACGCGGCGGCGCGCCGCCTGTGGGACGCGAGCGTGGCACTCGCGGGCCTCACAGGGTTGTGACCGCCCCGAGGGGCCATCCGGCCCGGAATGGTTAATTTCGTCCCGCGATCGCGGGAACCATTGCTGAACCTTGTCGTTAGCTCGTCCGACGGAACGGGGGAACGATCGGTGGAATGCAACGAGCTTTTCACTGATTTCGCGCATGGTCGCGCACCCGATCTCGCGCACCGGATCGTTTCGAGGGGAGACATCGACACATGACGACTGCTTTCGTTCGTTGCGCCGTGGCGGCGCTCGCGGCTGGGTCCATCGGCGCCGTTCTGGCGACCCCGGTTCCGGCCGACGCGAGGACCGGCTTCGACGGGGTGTGGAGCGTGGTGGTGGTGACGGAGCAGGGCGACTGCGACCGCGCCTACCGGTATCCGATCCGCATCAACGACGACGGCAGCCTGATCAACGCGGGCAGCACGTCGTTCGACATCTCCGGCAAGGTCGCCCGCGACGGCAAGCTGGTGGTCCGGCTGAGCTACGCCGGCAAGAGCGCGACCGGCCAGGGCCGCCTCTCGGGCGAGGCCGGCACCGGCAAGTGGTCGGGCGGCGCCTGCGCCGGCACCTGGACGGCCGAGCGTCGGGGCTAGCCCAAGCACTCCGCGGCCGCGAATCGGCCGCGACAGATTCGCGTTCCACGCGGCGGTCGGAGGCAGCTCCGGCCGCCGCGGTCGTTTCCGGCGCAACCAAAGGTAGATCTCTGTTCATGCGACAGCGTCTCGGTGGCGCTGCCGATCGTTCCGTGTGGCGGCGCCGACACACCCCCGAAAGTCTATCCTTCCTTACCAAAGAATTAACCCGCCCCCCGGATTGCCGGTCCTTCGGCCGCCGTCGACTATCCCGGCTCGCCTCGATCGTTCGCCCGCGATGCCGTCGCCCCCCGACCTGCCGAAGGACTCCATCCGTGCGCCACGTCCGGACTCTGCCCGCCGTCGCCCCGTGGTCCGCCTCCGCCCGCCGGCTCCGCGTCCGGACGCGTGACGTCCTCGCGAGCGGGGTCGCGCTCGCCGCCCTGCAAGTCGCGCTGGTCGGTGCGGTGGCGACGCCGGCGCAGGCCGGCTGCACGATCACCAGCGACGTGGCGCCGCTGTCGAGCCAGTGCGACGCGAGCTTCGTCAGCCTGCGCACCGGCGCGGGCGCGACCTCGCTCCTGATCACCGACATGACGACGGTCGGCGTCGACATGGCGCCGTCCGGCATGACCACTCCGACCAGCCACACGCTGACCATCGGCGGCACGACGACGATCAGCAATCCGAGCTACAGCGCCGTCTACTCGCAGACCAACGCGGCGAACCACGACATCGCCGTGACGCTCGGTTCCGGCGTCACCATCACGTCGGTCGGCGGCTTCGGCGCCGTGTGGATGCGCAACGACACGTCCGGAAACATCTCGATCGACAACGCCGCGACCATCACGTCGTCGGGCGCCGGCGCCCCGGGCATCACGGCGACGACCAATCTCGGCGCCGTCACGATCACCAATTCGGGTCGCGTCACCTCGAACGACGACTGGGGCATCTACGCCGACGGCGGCTTCAACAACACCGCGATGAATCCCGTCACCGTGTCGGTCACCAACAGCGGCACGGTCTCCGCCTACAAGGCCGGCATCCGGGTCATCGACTATCACGGCCACGCCCAGCTGACGAACACCGGGACCGTGACCTCGACGACCCGCCAGGGCCTCGTCGCCTGGGCGCAGACCGGCTCTACCACCTGAAATGGACCCCGAGCC